>SKPT01000134.1 GCA_007119405.1 Phycisphaeraceae bacterium | reverse complement strand
GTCGTCGTCTGGGCGGCGACGAAGGCGTGCAACCTGCGTTGCGTGCATTGCTACGCCTCGGCCGACCCGCACGCGGCGCCGGGCGAGCTGACCCATGATGAGGGCCGGGCCCTGCTCGATGACCTACGCCGCTTCAATGTCCCGGCGGTGCTCTTCAGCGGCGGTGAGCCGCTGGCGCGGGCCGACACGCTGGAGTTGATGGCGTACGGCCAATCGATCGGGCTCAACTGCACGCTCTCGACCAACGGCGTGCTTATCGACGAGCCCGTCGCCGATCAACTCGCCGCGCTGGGCCTGCGCTACGTCGGCATCAGCCTCGACGGCCTGCGGAGCACCCACGACAAGCTGCGCGGCCAGCGCGGCGCGTTCGACGCCAGCCTCGCCGCCATCGCCCGCTGCCGGGCGCGCGGCATCCGCGTCGGCGCACGCTTCACGGTGCATGGGCTGAATCATCACGATCTTGAGGCGATCTTCGAGCTCTGCCGCGAGCACGACGTACAGCGGCTGTGCATCTATCACCTCGCCTACGCGGGGCGCGGCGGCAACATGCGCAAGGTCGACCTGACCGCGGAGCAGACGCGCGATGCGGTCGACCGCATCTTCGCCATGACCCGCCGGTATCACGACGAAGGACGCCCGCTGGAGGTGCTCACCGTCTCCAACCACGCCGACGCGGCTTACCTGGTGATGCAGCTTGAGCGCAGCGACCCGGCCGCGGCCGCACGCGTCCGCCAGCGCCTCGTGGGCACGGGGGGCAATCGCTCCGGGTGCAACATCGCATCGATCGACCCGCTGGGCAACGTCCACTACGACCAGTTCAGTTGGCATTACAACTGCGGCAACGTGCGCGAGCAGCCCTTCAGCGCGATCTGGTCGCAGGCTGAGGACGAGCGCCTCGCCATCCTGCGCGACCGGCGCGCCCATCTGCCCGCCCGCTGCCGGGATTGCCGCTTTCTCGATCTGTGCAACGGCAACCTGCGCACGCGCGCCGAGGCGGCGACGGGCGACTGGCTGGCGATGGACCCCGGCTGTTATTTGCACGACGACGAGATCACCGCCGCTTGCGCGGCCACGATGTAGGGTGGGTAGAGCGAAGCGAAACCCACCGCGTTTGTCGTGGATCCTTGAATGAGCATGGTGGGTTTCGCTCCGCTCTACCCACCCTACATTCCGCATTCTGCATTCTGCATTTTTGATTCTGAATTCCATGCCCTCCTCCTGTCCCACCTTCGACCGCACCACGGTGATGATCAAGCCTGTGGGCCCGGCGTGTAATCTCAACTGCCACTACTGCTACTACCTGCCCGTGCAGGACGAGCTGTACGCCGGCCGGGCACGACGCATGTCGCTCGACACGCTCGAGGCGATCTTCGCCGGGCTGCTGCCACGCTTCGGCCCCGAGGTGACCATCGCCTGGCAGGGCGGCGAGCCCACCATGGCGGGCCTGCCATTCTTCGAGAAGGCGCTTGAGTTTCAACGCAAGCACGCCCGGCCCGGGCAGCGCATCGCCAACGCCCTCCAGACCAACGCCACGCTGCTCGACCGCGACTGGTGCCGCTTCTTCCGCGACAACGCCTTCCTCGTCGGCGCTTCGCTCGACGGCCCGCCGCGCCTGCACGACCATTACCGCAAGGACACGCGCGGCCGGGCATCGAGCGAAGCCGTGCTGCGCGGCCTCAACCTGCTCAAGCGCCATCACGTGCAGTACAACGTCCTGTGCGTGCTCAACGATGTCAACGTCAAGCATCCCGAGGAGGTGCTCGGCTACCTGCTCAACCGCGGGGCGCGATGGGTGCAGTTCATCCCCGCCATCGAGTGGCGCGAGCACGACGGCCAGCCGCGCCTGGCGCGCTTCTCGCCCAGCCCCCACGCCTACGGCCGATTCCTGTGCCGGCTCTTCGACGCCTGGTTCGACAAGCATCGCCACAGCATCAGCGTGCGCCTCTTTGACACGGTGCTCAACAAGCTGCTGCTGAACACCACGCCGCTGTGCATCCTGGCCGAGTCCTGCCACCACCAGATCACCATCGAGCACGACGGCAGCGTCTTCGGCTGCGACCACTACGTCCAGCACCGCTGGCAACTCGCCCACGTCACCGATGCCGGCTGGACCAACACGATCCGCACCCCAACGCCGGTCCTGAGCGAGTCCGCGAGCGAAGGGCCGGATCTCGGCGAAAACCACCCCCAACCCACCGTCCCCCTCACGCGCAACGAGCTGCCCATATCAGGGTCCACCCGCGCCACCCGCGCTACCCCTGTCGATGAAAGCTGGTGCGGCCGCATCGACACCGATCGCCTCGCCACCTTCGCCGCGCGCAAGCAGCATCTGCCCGACGCCTGCCACTCATGCGACTGGCTGGCGTTCTGCCACGGCGGCTGCCCCAAGCATCGCCCGCATCGCGGCGACCTGCCCGAGCCGACCGTTTTGTGTAAGGGTTACCGCATGTTCTTCGCCCACGCGATGGAGCGGATGCAGTGGCTCGCCAACCGCATCAGGCAGGGCGTGGAGAAGCCGTGACGGTTCAACCGGGCGATTCCGACCCGCCTCCCTCCGGAGGGGCAGGGGGAGGGTGTCGCCTGCGGGCTTGTGTGTCCGGTACGTCGACAGATCGGCGGCAACGACGCAAGGCTTGATCGGGGCTTCACCTCAGATTTGTGTCGGACGCAGGAGCGGGCGGCTTGGGTGCGACTGGCGGCTTGCCCGCCAGTGCGTCGGCGCCGCGCACTGCGTGGGGGGTTCAATCATGCGGCACGCGCGCGGGTTCACGGTACACACGCCACGGTGCGCCTGGGCACTCGCGGGCAAGCCGCCAGTGGCACCCCGCTTATCGCACGTCGAACCGGCTACGCCTATGAGGTGCATCCTTGATGGGTGACGCAAGGTTGTCGAAGGCACCCTCCCCCAGCCCCTCCCGGGGGGAGGGGGGTCGGGATTACGCCGCTCCGCCGCGCCCTTACTTCGCGTCCAGCCAGTTCACCCCCGCACCCAGTTCCACCGTCAACGGCACCTTCAGCGACATCGCCTGCTCCATTTCCTGCCGCACCACCTCGCCCAGCTCGTCGCGCCGGTCGGCGGGCAGCTCCACGACAAGCTCGTCGTGAATCTGAATGAGCATGCGGATGGGCAGGGCCTCGCGCTCAATGCGGCGGTGGAGGTTGACCATCGCCAGCTTGATGAGGTCCGCCGCCGAGCCCTGCACGACGGTGTTGATCGCCAGGCGCTCGCCCAGAGCGCGCGTCTGGCCGTTCTTGGAGGCGATCTGCTTGATCTCGCGGCGCCTGCCAAGGATCGTCTGCACGTACCCGGTCTCCTTGGCGTGCTCGATGCACTTGTCCAGGAAGCGGTCGATGCCCTTGAAGCGCGTGCGGTAGTCGTTGATGAGCGTACGGGCGGCCTCGACGTCCAGGCCGTCGATCCGCCGCGCCAGGCCCCAGGGCGTGACGCCGTAGATGATGCCGAAGTTGATCGTCTTGGCGTGGCCGCGCTGCTCGCTGGTCACCTCGCCCGGCTGGACGTTGAAGACCTGCGCCGCGACGGCCGTGTGAATGTCCTGGCCCTGGGCGAACGCCTCGATCAGCGCGGCGTCGTCGCTCAGGTGCGCGAGCATGCGCAGCTCGATCTGCGAGTAGTCGGCGCTGAGCAGCAGGTGGCCGTGGTCGGCGACGAACGCCTTGCGGATCTGCCTGCCGATCTCCGTGCGGATCGGGATGTTCTGCAAGTTGGGCCCGCTGGAGGACAGCCGCCCCGTTGCGGCGCCCGTCTGATGAAAGGTGGCGTGGATGCGCTTCGTGTCCTTGTCGATGCTCTCGCGCAGCGCTTCGAGATACGTCCCCACCAGCTTGGTGAGCTGGCGATACTCGACCATCAACTCCGGCACGCGCCGTTGGGCGTCGTCGAGCTCGTCCATGTCGCGCAGGCGCTCCAGCACCTCGTAGTCCGTCGACGAGCCGGTCTTGGTCTTCTTGACCACCGGGAGCTTGAGCTTGCTGAACAGCACGTCCGCGAGCTGGCGCGGCGAGTCGACATTGAACACCTCGCCCGCGGCCTCGTGAATCTGCACGCGCAGCTCGTCGATGCGCTCATTGAGCTGCTGCTTCTGCTCATCCAGCACGGCCGGGTCCACCGCCACGCCGTGCGTCTCCATCTCCGCGAGCACCTCGATCAGCGGCATCTCCACCTCGGCGGCAAGCTGCTCCATGCCCAGCACCTTGAGCTGCGGCCGCATGAGATTTGTCAATCGCAGCGCCAGGTCGGCGTCCTCGGCGGCGTAGGGCGTGATCTGCTCCAGCGGAACTTGGTCCATCGTGCGCTGCTCCTTGCCCCGGCCGCCTGTGCCGATGAGCTGCGAGATGGGGATCGTCTCATGCTTGAGCAGCGCCAGCGCCAGATGATCCATGCCCTGACCAGGTGCGTTGAGCAGAAACGCGCCGATCATCGAGTCGAACACGACCCCGCGCAAACGCACGCCCGCGTGGCGCAGCACGAGCATGTCATACTTGAGGTTGTGCCCGCACTTGCCCACGGCCGGGTCTTCGAGCACACCGCGCAGGCCTTCGAGCACTTGCTCGCTGGTCAGGTGCGCGTCCGGCTGCGGCGAGCACATGGGCACGTACACGCCCGC
>SKPT01000225.1 GCA_007119405.1 Phycisphaeraceae bacterium | reverse complement strand
GAGGTAGTGCACCTGGACGCGCACGCCGGTGCGGCGCTCGAACTGCTCGGTGAGCCCGCCGCCGTGCTCCAGGTCCGATCCCTCCAGCGGGCCGCGCGCCAGCTCCGTGCTCAGCAGCACGACGCGGCGCGGGGCCGGGTCCGCCGCCGGCACCGCGAGCAGCAGGTACACACTGCCACCGAGCCCGGCCAGGGCGATGACGGCGATCAGGTGGATCAGCACGCGGTTCATATTGCGGTCCCGATCATGGCGGCGGGGGTCGGCTCGAGGCGACCGCCGCTAAGGCGGAGGCTCGCGTCGCCGGTGATGCGGCTGTCGTGCGTCGCCAGCACCACGGCCGCGCCGCGTCGGGCGTGCTCGCGCAGGTGGGCGATGATGACCGCGGCGTGATGCTCATCGAGGTTGCCCGTCGGCTCGTCCGCCAGCACCAGGGCCGGGTTGTGCAGCATCGCCCGGCACAACGCCACGCGCTGGCACTCGCCGGCGCTGAGCTCGGCGGGGCGATGCTCGATCCGCCCCGCCAGCCCGACTTTCTCGATCAGCCGCTCGGCGCGTGCCCGGGCGGCAGGCGCGGGAATCGCCAGCGTCGGCGTCAGCACGTTCTCCAACACGCTCAGGTAGGGGATCAGGTGGAACCGTTGAAACACGAACCCGACGTGCCGGCCGCGGAACCGACATCGCTGCTCGGGGCTCATCGTGTACAGGTCATGCCCGGCGACGCTGACGGCGCCGTTGTCGGGCTGAAGCAGTCCGCCGGCCACCAACAGCAGGGTCGACTTGCCGCTGCCGCTGGGCCCGTGGATGACGACGAAGCGACCGGGCTCGATGCGGCACGAGACCTCGCGCAGCACCGCGAGGCGCTCACCGCTGCGGTGATAAGACTTGGCCAGGCGATCGATCTCCAACGCCATGTTCATGTTCAGGTCTCGCGCAGGATGCTGGCGGGATCGACCGCGGCCGCCCACATCGCCGGGCCCAGCGCCGCCAGGGCGCTGAGCGTCACCGCCACGAACAGCGCCGCCCCGAGCAGCGCCAGGTCCACCCCGCCGCCCTGGCCGAGCCACGCCGCCGCGGTCACACCCACGCCATAGCCCACGACGGCGCCGATGGCACCGATGGCCATCGCCTTGACCAGGAACATCGTGACGAGGCGCGGCTCGCTGACGCCGACCGCGCGGAGGATGCCGATCTCGCCCTGTCGTGCGCGCACGTTGCCCAGGACGAGGAAGAAGACCCACAGCGCCGAGCCGGCGAGCACCAGCGGCACGAGCACCATCGCGAGCGCCCGCCGCTCGGACGCGACCGCCTGGCGGTGTTCGATCTCGCCCGCCAGCGCGGTCTGGTGCGCCTCGGCCGCCCGTTGCCGCGCCAGTCGCCGCGCCGTGACACGCGAGCTGAACTCCAGCACCTGCGTCGCCGGCAGCAGGCGGGTGACGTCGGCCTGGATCGCCTCGACGCCGGTGTCCGGGCAGGTGCATTCCAGGGCGAAGATCACGTTGATCCGCCCGGGCAGTCCGAGCAGCCGCTGGGCGGTGTCCAGGTCGCACCAGAGCATCACATCCTCGGCGTCGCCCTGCGAGGCATGCACGCGGGCGACGGTGAAACGCTCACCGTGCAGCGTCAACTCATCGCCGACCTCGAGCTCGAACTGCCGCGCCAGCGCGTGGCCGAGCTCGACCGTGCCGGGGGCGATGCGCGGGCGGATCGGGTTGCGGTAGGCCGAGCCGTCCCCGGTGAGGAACTGCGTGCGATGCGCCACCGGCACCTGGCCGGGTGTGCCGGCGAGGATGATCGCCGTGTCGCGCTCCGGCCAGTGAATCTGCTTCTGAAGCACCGGCAGCAGATGGTTGAGCGTCTCGATGCCGCCCTGGCCCAGGTCATGGGCGTGCTGCTGGGGCATCGTGTGGTCGGGATGGCCCTGCACACGCAGCGCCGTGAGGCATTGATCGGCGTGCAGGATCATCACGTTGTAGCCCAGGTCGCGCATGATCAGGCGATAGTCGTCCTCCATCGCCTGCATCTCTTGACGTGTCTGCCGCTCGCGATCGGCGAGCAACTGCTCGGTGCGCTGCTCGTGGCCGCGCAGCAGCAGCACCGCGCCGACGAGGCAAGCGATCGCCATCGTCACGCACAACACCGCTGCGAGGAAGCCGGCCTTGCGAAAGAGCATCTCGCGCCCGATCAGCCTCCACAAGCTCATGGCTGCTCCTCCTGCTCGGTGCGGTGCAGGCGTTCCAGGAACCGCTGCGGCCCGACCGGCGGGGCGACGGCGGCCGGGTCGAAGCGCTGCTCGACCTTCGCCGCCCAGTCCACGCGCATCAGCAGATCCACCCCCGGGTTGCCCGCCTTGACCTGGCACGAGCACGGCCCGGTGACGAACTCGCCCGCCAGCCGCACCGTCCGCGCGTTGATCCCCTCGCCGATCAACGCGTACATCACCAGCGCCCGGCCGTAGATCACGAACACCATCGGCTGGTCCGCGTACGCGTGCAGATCGGGCTCCGTGCCCAGCAGCATCTTCAGCAGCGCCGCCTCCGCGGCCTGGTCGTCACGCGAGAGGCGCAACATCGAAAACGCGATCTCCTGGTGGATACCCGCCAGCTCCAGGCCCCACTGCGCCGGATCGGGCACCGTCAGCGTGCGCTCCAGGCGCGGCAGCTGGGCCTTCAGCAGCTCCGCCACGCGACCGTCGGCGCGGCGATCCCCGCTGTCGAGCATCAGCCACACCGCCGCCTTGCGCTCGAGCAACCGCTCAGCCAGTTGTCGACGCAGCGGCGAATCCAGCATCCGCTCCAGGGCCTCGCGCGTCAGTGGCGTTGTGAGCACCGGGCCGCGGATCTGACTGACCGACGGATAGCGAAGCTCGACGTACGGCAACTCGCGCGCCGGGTTCGGCGCCGCCTCCGCCAACGCGTAGTCGCGGAAGCCAACGGTGAGGTTGGCCTTGCCCTGCTCGCCGTCGGCCATCTGGCGCAGCCAGCGCACCAGCGCCTGCTGCGGCTCGTCAAGCTCGCCCTCGTGGTGGACGACCACCACGTAAGGGTCGGCCTCCCACTGCTCCAGGGCGTACTGGAACACCGGCACGGGGCACGCCGAAGCCGTCGGCCCCGCCAGCGCGATCGCCAGCGCGATGACTATCGCCGCGATCCCCCTGCGCGCTACTTGCCGGGGGTCGACGCCCATCATGGCTCCTCGGCTGTCAGTTCGAGCCCGGCGATCATGGGATCGAGCAAAGCGCCGTCGCCGCGGCGCAGCTCCAGGCTCAGCTCGTAATCCACCGATACCTGCACCTCATGCACCACCGCGTGCAGGGCCCGGCCCGTCTCCGCCACCGCATCGACGCCCACGAGCACGCGCCGGCCATCGACGTACACATCGAAAACACGATCACCCGCCTCGACGCCCGTCTCGAGCTCGGCGAAGTGCAGCCGCAGCGTGTAGCGCCGGTTGAGCAGGTCCGTCACGACGATCGACTGCCCCGCGGCGACCTGCCGCGCCGACGCCGCGACCCAGGCGATGCCGGCCTCGCCGGCGTCGACGGCAGAGGGATGACGCCGGTGCGTACCCTGCCGGTCGTGCCAGACCCGGCCGGCGTCGTCGACGCGTCGGCCCGGGGCGCCGAAGTTGATCCTGTGCCCGCGCGGGTCCGGTGCCGTAGCGCTGTAGCGCGTCCACTGCTCGATGTTGTCGTCGCCGGGCATGTGCACCAGCGCCAGCGACGTCTGGTGGGCGTAGCTGCACGTGCAGGTGCGTGTGTAGTCCAGGGCGTTGAGCACGCCGTCGGCGGCGATCATGTTGGCGGTGCAGCCCGAGCGGAAGCCGCCGAACGTGCCTGTGCCGCTGTCATGCTCGAGATCGAAGTACCCCGCGTAGCCACTGCGGTACAACAGCAGATGGCGGCTGGCGTTGAGGGTGTTGCAGCCATAGGCGCGGTCATAGCTCCAGGGCGTCTGCTCGCCCAGATGCGCTTGCACACGCATGTGATCCTCGCCCGTGACCAGCGACCGGGCCGTGCCCGGCCGGCCGGGGATCAGCACGTCGCCGCGCACCGCGGCGGGCAGGGTGAAGCTGCCGCCTCGCTGCCAGAGCACCGCACCCGTGCGCGCGTCACGGGCGACCAACTGCCGCGGCTCGTCGTCCAAGGGCCGGCGCAGGTCCACGTTGCCGCCCTCGATGAGAATCTCGTGCTCAGCGCTGTGGATCAGAAACGTGCCCATGACCTCGCTGTCGCTGCGCCAACGCTCCTGGCCGGTCTCCAAATCCAGCGCCAGGATCAGCGACGGCTGGTCGGGGACGCGGCCTCGGCGGGCCATGTGCTCCAGCGCGTTTTCCGACAGGCCGTCAATCAGGTAAAGCGTGTCGTCGCTGGAGACGATCGCGTTGTGGCGGAAGCCGATCGTGGCCGCTCGCTGCCACTTGACCTCGCCGCTGTGGCGGTCCATGACGACGATGCGCCCGCTGGACGTGCCGCTGTAGCTGTCGGTCCAGCCCAGCTCCTGGTCCTCGAAGATGTGCGGCTCGGCGGTGCTGATCAGCCAGTCGCCGCGCACGCTCACGTGGCCCCAGTCCACGTCGTCCCGTTGGCGACGCGGCGCCAGCGGAAACTGGGCCGTCGTCTGGCCCGTGGCCGGGTCCAGGCGATGGATCGCGGCGTCAT
>SKPT01000651.1 GCA_007119405.1 Phycisphaeraceae bacterium | reverse complement strand
TGGTGCCAGACGTCGACGAGGCGCGGCGAGGGGTTGCGGGCGTCGTAGAAGATCACGTTCTGCCCGCCGACGATCTCGCCGAGCTCGGCGTCGCGGCCGGCGCGCAGGCGCGCGGCGGCGCGGTCGAGGCGGCGGATGTGGCTGCGGAGGGTGCGGCGGGTCAGGCGCAGGCGCATGCGGAAGTGGTTGTCCAGGGCCGGATCGTCGCCGCGGCGGGTACGCTTCCAGGTGCGCACGACGCGGTCCAGGACGCCGGCGGCGAGCTCGTCGAGCTCGCGCAGGCGCTCGGCGGCGGTGGTGACGCGCCCGGCGGCCTGCTGGAGATCGCCGCGGCGGCGGGCGCGTTCGGCTTCAATGATGCGGGCGGCCGCGTCGTCGACGGCCTGACGCAGCATGCCCTGGTAGAGCTGAAGCGTGCCGCCGGCCTCGAACGCCTCGAGCACGTCGTCGGCTTCGGTGTGGCCGATCGCCTGGCGCAGGTGCTCGAGGCCCGCGGTGGCGTCGCGGACGATGGTGCGCGGCCAGTCGTCGCGGCGGTAGGTGAGGTAGAGCATGGGGTCGGTGGGCACGAGCTCGTGGGCGTCGATGTGGTAGGTGCGGTAGCCGGGGACCTCGGGGTTGGTTCGGCCGCCGAAGTAGCGCTTGCTGAACGCGTCGCCGCCGAGCTTTTGCCAGGCCTTGACGAGCGGGGCGGCAGCACCCTGGCCGTAGAGGTGGGCGGCGACGTCGTGGCCGAGGCGTGCGGGGTTGGTCTTGTCGGCCCAGGCGCACTGGGCGCTGGCGACGAGGCCCGGCCAGAGCACGAGCGGGTTGGTGGTGAACATTTCCCACATGGTGGTCATCTCACCGACGGCGCCGGCGTCGCGGCCGAGCTGGATGAAGCCGGGAACGTTGTCGCTGAGCTGCATGTGGTCGATGACGCCGATCTCGGCGCTGCGGCCGGCGGCGGGGGCGACGAGGACGTCGAAGCCCTGGTCGACGAACCACGCCGTGGCGGCCCGGGGCTTGCGCCCGAGCATCGGGCCGTAGTCCCAGTCGACGATGAGGATGTCGCGTGGCAGGCCGTCGAGGATCTCGCCGTGATGCAGGAGCATGTCGCCCCAGACCATGATGCGCTTGCCGTGGGCGGCGCACAGGTCGTGGAGGAAGACGAGGTGGTCGCGGAAGAGGCGGAGGCTTTCGCGGAACCACTTCTTGCCGGCGTTCTCGGGCCCGGCGAGCAGGGGGGATTCGTCGCAGTTGACGTGGAAGAACTGGCCGGCGTACAGCGGCAGAAGCTCTTCGTAGAGGTCGCGCAGGAGGCGGCGCGTGCCGGCGTGGCGCAAGGAGAGCTGGTAGACGGCGTGCTCCTCGCGCAGCGGGGCGAGGCTGGGGTGGCGCAGCAGGCCTTCGCAGTGGCCGAGCGAGGCGAGCGCGGGGACGAACTGGACGTGCTGCTCGTCGGCGACGCGGGCGAGGCGGGCGAAGTCGTCGGCGGTGTAGCCGATGTCGTGGGCGAGCTCGGGGCGCGATCGCCAGCGGTACTTGTCCTCAAAATAGAGGACGAACATGTTCTTCTTGTAGTGAGCGAGGTCGCGGATCATGCGCTCCAGGTGGTCGGTGCGCTCGACCTGTCGTCCAACGTCGACCATGACGCCCCGCCAGCGCATGGCGGGCCAGTCGGTGATCTCCACCCCCGCCACCCCCGCCGTCGCCGCCGCCTTGCGCGCGGTCGTCGTGCCGTCGAGCCATTGGGTGAGGGTGCGTACGGCGTGGGCGAGGCCGGGGGCGTCGTGGGCGGCGAGGAGGATGCCGCGGCGGTCGATGCGCAGGCCATAGCCTTCGTCGTGCTCGGGCACGAGATGGCGTGGGATGTCGAACGCGTCGTCCTCGCCGAGCCAGATGACGTGGTGCTGGATATAGCGGGTGGTCCGGGTCAGGCGCGGGCGACGGCCGGTGCGCTGCTTGAAGACGCCCGCGAGGTGGCCGGCGGTGTGCCGGTCGGCGTCGCCGGCATCGAGCGGCAGATGCAGCCGCGTGGTGTTGGCGAAGCGGAAGCGCTCGTTGATCGTGTGGGCGTGCCGCACGGTGGGCAGAAGCTTCGACAGCGGCGAGGCGGTGCGTTGAGGCATCGGTGGCGGGCTCCAGAAAACGGCGAGCGTACGTGCGGCGGGCTTGGCGGGCAAACGCGCGGCGGCTCGCGCTGGTGGACGCCGACTTGGCGCCGGCGCATGACGGGTACAATGCGTGTGAACCCGACAAGGAGTCCTGTCATGCGGTATCACTCACTGGTTGCTGTTGTCGCCTCGTTGAGCCTGTCCACAGCGGTGTTTGCGCAGGATGAGGCCGTGGTCTACACGCCCGCCAACGCGCCGGCGGCGCCGTCGGTGGACGAGTTGGAGCAGCGCGAGTCGGTCTCGCAATATGGGATTACATGGACGTTCGAGGAGCCGGTGCCCGTGGGGCGGTTCGTCACGGGCGACTACTACGTGGTCGGGCCGGTGACGGTGGCGTCGGTGTCGCCGGGCAAGACGGGCAGCGGCGATGATTTCCGTCACGGATCGATGCTCAACCCGCCGGTGAACAACGTGACGGCGTACGACGGCCGCTACGTGAACGTGACGCAGGCGCATCTGGACCGGGCGGCGCGATTTCCGCTGGCGATGCAACCGGGCGATTCGCTGGTGTCGTCGATCAGTCTGGAGGAGCGGACGCACAACGAGATCTTCCACGGGCCGCACCGCGACTCGCCGGCGCGTTCGCCCAGCCGGGCGATGGCGGTGCTGACGGTGCTGGCCGAGCCGGTGCCGGCGGACACGTTCCGGCTGGGGTACGCGGACCTGGAGAAGGATCGGCTGCACCGGGCGAGTGAGATCCAGTGGGACAAGCTTCTGCGGCTGGAGCTGCCGGGCAACGCGCCGGCGATCGAGGAGGTGGCGCGGTGGTTCGCCCGGCCGTGGATCGATCACGTGCGCGGCTGGACGAGCCGGGACATCCACGCCGTTGAGAACATGCCGGGCTACGGCCGGGAGGTCGGGCGCGCGGTGGGCATCGGCGGCCTGATGATGCTCGGCGACTTCAGCGACCAGCAGAAGGCGCCGCTGGTCTACGGCATGGTCCAGGTCGGGATCGACAACTTCGCGGTGGCGCAGCGCGGCGGGGGCTGGCCGGCGCAGGGCGGATTCGGCAACGGGCGGAAGCTGCCGATCGTGTTGGCCGGGATCCTGCTGGATGACGAGCGGATGCAGAACCTGGCCGAGTATGCCCCCGACGCGGTGTTCGGCGAGGATCAGCACACGGAGTTCGGCGAGTCGTGGACCGGGGCGAGCGTGCGCTTTACGGGCCAGTACCCGGAGGCGTACGCGGGCAACCCGGAGGGTCACGCGGATCGCGGGCCTTACGAGCACCTGGAGCCGCGCGATTGGCCGGGGAACCGGCCGACGATGAGCGAGAGCTACCGGCGGTGCTGCACCTCGATCTCCTGGGTGGGCCAGGCGCTGGCGGTGCGCCTGCTTCAGGCCGAGGACGTCTGGGGTTACGACGCGTTCTTCGCCTACGTGGACCGATGGATGCACGAGGACGACACGGAGCACCGGCAGATCATGCAGGAGCAGCTCGGCTGGGGCGGGGGGATCCAGCAGGGCACCACGGTGTTCGATCCGTTCGTGGATCGGATGTGGGAGATGCATCGGCCGACGATCGAGCCGTCGCCGGACCAGACCTGGCGGTGAGGGGGCCAACGGTTGAACCGCGAAGGAGCGAAGCAGGCGAAGGACGCGAAGGCGGGACGGAGGCCAGGCCCAGCCTGGTAAATGGCACCGATGCAGGAGCACAGGATGTCCGAGTTCACCTGGCCGGGGAAGATTCGCGCTGCGGTGTCGGTCAGCTTTGACGACGGGCGGGCGAGCCAGCTCGAGACGGGGATGCCGATCCTCGATGCGCACGAGGCCCGGGGCACGTTCTACATCGTGCCGCGGGCGATCGCCTCGGACGCCGGCGCGCGGGCGTGGCGGGCGGCGGCGGAGAAGGGGCACGAGATCGGCAACCACACGTTGACGCATCCGTGCTCGGGCAACTTCTTCTTCTCGCGCGACCGGGCGCTGGAGAGCCTGACGTTGGAAGACATGGCCGAGGAGCTCGACGCCGCGCAGCAGCTTATCCGCGAGCGGCTGGGTGTGACGGCGACAAGCTTCGCGTATCCGTGCGGGCAGCAGTTCGTCGGGCGCGGCGCGGGCGCGCAGAGCTACGTGCCGCTGGTGGCCGAGCGCTTCGGCTTCGGGCGCACGTTTCGCGACGAGAGCGCCAACGACCCGGGATTCTGCGACTTTGCCAAGATCTTCGGGCTGGACTTTGATGGCATGAGCGTCCGCGAGCTCGAGGCCCTGCTCGACGCGACCATCGAAAAAGGGCATTGGCTGGTGCTGGCCGGCCATGACGTCAGCGATGAGCCGACGCGGCAGGCGATCCTCGCCGAGACGCTGGCGTGGTTGTGCCAGCGGGCGCGCGAGGATGAGCGGCTGTGGCTGGACACGGTGTCGAATGTCGGAGCGTACGTGGCCCGGCAGCGCGAGGCGGTGGGGGTGTGAGCCATACCCAACGCAGAAGATGGATGGAGGGGGCTGTCAGGTTGAGTCGGAGAACGGGTGGCACTGGCGGCTCGCCCGCCAGTGCCACCCGGCGTC
>SKPT01000169.1 GCA_007119405.1 Phycisphaeraceae bacterium | reverse complement strand
TCGGTCACCGTCAGTTCGCTGGTGAGCAGGTTCAGTTGCAGGTCCGCGTCCAGCGGGAGCTGGCGCAGGTGGCGGGTGAACTGTTCGATCATCAGCCCGGCCGCGATGTTGGCGGTGAAGATCGTGCTTCGCGCGGTGCAGGCGCCCTGGAAGGCTTCACGGCCGGCGAAGAAGGTCGTGGCGTAGTGACGGCGCGAAGGCTCGTCGGCGGCGGTGAGCACGCGGATCGCTTCGGCGCTCATCCGCCCGTCGACGAACAGGATGACCTGCTCCTTGACGGCACGCCAGATCAGCCGACGCGTCTCGATGCTGTCGACGCAGCAGAAAATCACGTTGCCAACCTCCGGCATCGATCGGCGGAAACGGGCGATCACGGGATCGACAACAATCTGTGAATTCATCCGCGCGCACAGCCGGGCCGTCGCCTCGGCCTTGGGCTGGCCCAGGTCATCCTCAAGGTAGCCCTGGGCGGCGAGGTTGACGGGCTCGACGATCTGCGGATCGATGAGCTGAAGGCGCGGCGCGCCGATGGCCGCGAGCTGCAGGGCGACCTGGCGGCCGATAGCCCCGACGCCGATGACGCTGGCCCGGCACGCGGCCAGCCGATCGGGCGGCACGATGTCACGTTGTCGAAGGTCACGTTCTGTCATGATGCATCTCCATGGGGTGTTGAAAAGGGGGGATCCCCAGCGGTGGCGACCCGCTGCACGCACGCGTGCTCAGGCGAGGCCGGTTGTTGCCTCACCGTGGAACTGCTGCCAGCGCTGGCACAGACCCTGGCGGATCTGCGTAACGCGTGCGGGCGTGACGCCAAGGCAACGGGCGACGCGACCAGCCCGCTCGCCGCGGGCGAGCAGCAGCGCGAGGCGGCGATCACGGGCCGGCAGCGTGCGCAGCCAGTTGGCAAAGTCGATGCGGAACGCGGCCTGCTCCGCCGGGGTGTCGCAGTTGCGGCCGGGACCGAAGGCGAGCAGCGTCTGCCACTGATCCGGGCAAGTGCCATTCAGCACCCGCCGGGGTCGATCCTCCCTGGTGGGGCTGGCCATGAGGTCGCGGCTGTTGATGGACGTGCCGACGCGGCGGCCGACGCACACCTGCTTGATCGCGTACCGGGTCAGCGGCGCCGCGAACGCGACATGCTCACGCCCGCGCTCCGCCAGGCGGGTGTAGGCGACGAAGGCGTTGGCGACCGTCTCCTGCACGGCCTCCTCGCGCGCCTCGATGGGCAGGTGGCGAAAGGCCCGGCCGGCGTGTCGCTGCACGCGGGGCAGCATGTCGATGAATGGGCTGACGGCGGTGTCAGTCGTGCCAACGGTGGATGGGTCTAGGTTGATCGTGTTGTCGCACATGGGACGCTCCTTGATGCAGGGACCGCCCCTGGCGCGGGGCGGTCGTGGGGGAAAGAACACAACCGCTGCCGCACCGTGCGGAAGCGAGGAATGTGGGTCAGACTGGCGGGGATTCAGCGATGCGGCGTCGACGACGGAAGGTCGACGGCCGCGTCACTGAGATGCCGGCGATGCCGGCAATCGAGGGGTTGTGGAGAGCAACCCCCACCGATTCGAACAACGGTTCTGACGCTAATCCTCATGCGTGAGCATGAGGGTCAAGACCGGCTCGCCGTGATCGCCCGGGCCACAGTGAGCCTTGAGCTCGACGGTCTCGTGCCTGCCGCCGGCCATGAGGAAGCCGACCCTGTAATGGATCAGGTTCCCCTCGCGGTTGGTGTGACGGATCGCGTGGAACAGCAGGAACAGCATGTCATGCGCCCGCCCTCGCTCGGACTGGCCCAGGGCCTTGGTACCCTCGGGCGGGACGATGTACCCGTGCCACACGGCGCGGGTGCAGGCGACGGGCACGACGAAGCCGTCCTCGCGCGCCCACGCGGTCAGGTCCACCAGTACGCCGTCTTCGATGGCCTGGGCACGCGTGTAACGGTGGATCACGGGCATGTCCTGAAAGCCACCGCGGCCCGCGTGTCCGTTGTTGTGATTCTGGTTGTGTTTTGCGTTCATGTTCATGGTCAAACCTCCGTATCGTGTTCAAGCCGCCGTGCCAGGTCGTCAAGGTCGCCGACGGCTTCGACCCCGCCCCCGCCCCCGGAACTGGCGGGGTCGTCGTCCGGCCATGCATCCAGGTCGTCGAACACGTCGAGGTCGCCCGTGTTGAATGAGCCAAACATCTCCGCGACCGGCTCCACGTACGCCTGGTACTCGGCTTCCCACCCGGCGTGGTCGGCACCACCAAATGGCCGGCTGTAATCCACCGTGACCGGAATCAGCACCTCACCGCCCGGCCCGACGTTGAAGTGCAGCCGCGCATACGTCTCGCCCTGGCGCGCGAGGATGAACATCACCGCCCAGTCGCAGCGGCCGAAGACGCGGGCGAAGGTCTCCTCATCGGTGCCGCTTGGCGCCGCCGAGTGACCGGGATGGCTGTGGCACCAGATGCGGGCGAACCGCTCGGGCGGGATGCCCCTGTCAACCTGCTCATCGAACAGGTCGGCCACCGCCTCGTCGTCGAAGTCCACGCTCACCGAGGTCACCTTCTGCTTGACGGTGAGCAAGTCGATTACCAGCAGCGGGTCGTCCGCGGCGGTGAGGCCGAAGCCACCGATCTCGGTGCCATTGCGGTGGCAGAAGTAGTGCAGCTTCGCCCACGCCGTGGGCGTGAATCGCAGCACCGGCGCGTCACGGGGGGCGTCACGTTCCAGGGGCGCCCGACTGCTGCACCTTGCTGGCGACCGCGACGCCGGCGTCGAATCGTTCGGCGGCGGTTGCTTGGGTGACCGTTTCCTGGTCGGTTGCTTGCGGGTCGTCATCATCAATCTCCTCTTGTTCAAGGTCTTCGGTGCACGCTGCGCACAAGGCGCCATCCATGCACCGGGGACAGAATTGCTCGCCGCACTGTGCGCAGCGGCACACGCATTCGTTGCACACGTTCTCCTCGCACCCCTGGCACGTGCCCAGGCAGCCCTGGCAGATGCCCGTCTCGCACTGCTGGCAGAACCCCATGCACTCGTCGCAGTGGTCGCGCTCGCACCGCTCGCAGAAGTAGCGGTTGTCATCATGCACGCGGTAGCCGCAGTCCGCGCACGGCTCACCGTGCCACTGGTCGATGGGCACGTAGGGCGAGTCGGGGTTGTAGGTCCGCAGCACGTTGGCGATCAGCAGGAAGAAGTCGCACAGGCGCCCGCTCTCCAGCGCCCGTTGAATGGGCGTGGTCGCCTCGCCGGCACACAGCCGCTCGTCGCTGACGTGCGGGTGTACGATGCGATCATCACCCACGGCCGGGTTGGGCTCCAGCGCCACCACCGCGTAGGCACCGCGGCCGCCCGGCTCGGCCAGATGCTCCAGGTCGAGCTGGATCTCGAACGGACCCAGGTGCAGCCCTTGCAGCTCGATCGGCTCGGTCCGGACCCTGATCGCCGGCTGCACCGGATCGACCTCCAGCTTGCCGAACTCGGCCTCGATCGCCGCGAGCTCGCCCATCAGCTCCCGCATGCCGGGCACCGCGGCCGGGGCCCACGCGAGCTGCCGATGTACCTGCTCCAGTGCCTGGACCAGCTCCGCCAGGTTGCGCAGCACCTGCGGGCGAACCCGCCGGGCCGCGTTGTGCATGCCCCGGTGCAGCGATCGCTGAAGGCGGCGCTGCAGGCGTTGATGCCGCTGGATGGCGAACTGCGCTCCATCGCCGCATCGCTCCCACGCCATCAACGCCGCTTCGTGACGGCGTTGCAGCCGATCGCGCACGATCCGCGCTACGCGCCACAGCCGGCGGTCGTACCGTGCCATGGTGATGCTCCTGTAAAGTGTCGGGATGCCACAACAGAAAAGGGGCGCCTGCCGACCGCGATGGATCGCGCAGACGCCCCTTGACGACACGTCGGCGTGGCACGGCTCAGGCCGCGGCCCCCTCGATCTTTACCGGGGTCATGGTGACCCGGTCGCCCTCCTGCAGGACGTGATCGCTGGGCACCGGCTGACGGTTGACCCGGATCAGGTAGTCCTCGGGCCGGCGCTCCGGCAACTGGCTGCCGAAGAGCTGCGACACCGTCGTGCCCGCGGCCAGCTCCAGGTGATCCGCGAAGCCGCCGCCGTCGTTGTTGATGAACATGATGCGCATGGGACAATTCCTTTCCACGTGGAACGGGGTGGGTGTGGTGATGGCAGGCGACCCGGCGCAACGCACGCCGGCAGTCATTCGCCCGCCATCTCTCAGAACAGCACACAGTCGTCGTGCGTCACGATCCGCGGGGCCCGTGGCCCGGGCGGAGCGCGCGCACCGGTTGCGCGTGGATGCATGAGCACCTCCTTTGAGATTCAGCTTGTGGTTGGGTCTGCGTCGCCCGCCAACGCGGCGGATGCAACGCAATCAAGAATGGGGCGAACCGCGCCCCGCGAACGGGGCGGCGGCGCGCCGGAGGAAGAGAAGGACATGACAGTTCGGCGGGTCAGCCTTCGGGCTGTTGCGAGTCGGGCCGGCGTGAGGCCGATCCCGTGGCAGACCGCATGGAACGCCGGATCGCGGCGATGATGGTCGTAGATCCCGGCAGGCGGGCGACGCTTTCAACGCGGGGCGAATCAGGCGCAATTCGCGCTCGATGGCGCGCACTGGCTGAGACAGGGGAAGTGTCGGTGGTTTATATGAGTTTCGGTTGTGCCTG
>SKPT01000116.1 GCA_007119405.1 Phycisphaeraceae bacterium | reverse complement strand
GTCGCGGATGCAGTTCGCCGAACAGGCAGTGGTCACACCACACAAGGTGGTATGGCTCGACCGGGAGTTCGGCCGGCCGTCGCCAATCCAGGGGCACCTCAAGCCACGGGCGTGTGCTCCCGCCACACATGCGGCAGGGCCGCGCATCGGGAAGTCCCAATGACCACCCGGTTCCAGAGACAGGCTGTGATTGAGTGGCCGTACTCATGAGAAAACCAGGACTTCTTTCGCCGCAAGCCGCGATCTGTTCATCGCCACAGCTCTACCTCTCGTTGGTTCGGTAGCCGCAGCGGCGACCAGAAGTTCGTCCAGATGTCACGCCACTCGAGCTTGCAGGTGCGTTGTTGCTTCCGTTCACAAACCTTGCGCAGTAGCGACACCATTCGCCCGACCAGCCAGAGCATGTTGGCGGCAGCCAGGCCTGATCGGCCGTAGTACTTCGCAAAATACCGTGTGCGCGAAACATAGAAGTACGACGGCCTCCGTGTCTTGAGGCGCTCTCGCTCGACAAGGGGGTTGCTCTGCCCGCACAGGTGCACCACCCTCGCTGAAGGCCAATGACGAACCGTCCACCCAGCGGCATCGGCTCGCCGACACAGATCCGGATCATCGAAGTAAAGAAAGTAGCCTTCGTCGAACGTGCCCACTGCCTGGAACACCTGGCGCCGCACCAGTGCGCAGGCGAAACTGACCCACTCCACGTCCATCGGTTCGTTGGGCACACCGATCACAACCTCGTGTCCAGCGAACACACGGGTGATTGGGCCTGTGTCCGCAGCACGGATCAACTCACTGAGCGGACGGTGAAAACGGAAAGCACTCACCTGTGGCTCCCCATCCTCACCCTCCAGCCGCGGGCCGATGATGCCCACTTCCGGCGCCGCGTCCGCGGCGTCGATGAGCTGCTTCAGCGCCCCCGGCCGGACGATCGTGTCGGCGTTGAGCAGCAGAAAGTAGTCCGGCGGGTTCTCGCTGGCCAGGGCCGGTTCGAGGATCGCGTTGTTGCCGCCGGTAAAGCCGCGGTTGGGGTGGATCGCCGTCAGCTCGATCCAGTCGGACCAGCCGTTGGCGGCGATGGCTTCCTCGAGCGCACGGACGGCCTCCGGCCCGGTGCCGTTCTCGCACACGGCGACCTTCGTGCCAGGGACCGTAGGGATCTCCGGCTCGAGCGAGCGCAGGCAGTCGATGGTCAGGTCGACGGCCTTGTAGCAGACGATGACGACGAGGCACTTCATGCTTGCGGCGCACCCATACTGAGGGTCCTCCGGTAATGCTCGGCGATGGCGTCCCAGGCCGCATTCTCGTCCCAGCCGTACTCGGCGGGGTCGAGCGGGTCGGTGTTGATGCGGATACGTGGTTCCGGAAAGTCACGCTGGCTCGCAAGTTCGAGCTCACACGCCAGGCCGAGGCGCGGACGCATCTCGACGGCGAAGCGCTGGGCGAAGGCGCCCTGGGTTTCGATGTAGCCGCTTGGTTTGAGTTTCGCCGGCGCCCCTTGCTCAACGACACTTTCGACGAAGCGCACGTACGCCCGTGCCAGCAGACCGACGTGGATGTTGTCGCGCACGTAGGCGGGCGTGTTGACCCCGGCGGCCTCGCCGCGGGCCCAGGTCTTGACCAGGTAGTGGGTGAAACGCGGCTCCTCGAGCGGGCCGAAGGGGTTGGGGATGACGAGCTTGGCGGCGGACATGCCGTGGCGATCGGCGTAGTAGGTGAGCATCTGCCAACTCAGAGCCTTGGACAGGCCGTAGGGCGAGAAGGCCGGGAGGCTGTCCGAGCCCGCCCCTTCGCCGGGCTCGAAGACCGAGCCGGTGGCGACGAGACCCCGGCAGCCGTTGCCGGACAAGGCGGCGAGCACGGCGTCGACATTGCGCGTGTTGTTGGCCAGGGCCGCAGCGACATCGAAGTCATCGCCTTTGTAGTTGGTGACGTCGGCGGCGTGGTGGCACAGCACGTCCCAGGGCTGATCCCGGCAGAGCTCGAGGAAGCTGTCGTCGCCGAAGCGAGTGGCGTCGACGAGCCGGGCGCGCTCGGCCACGCGCTCGACTCGCTGGCGGCGCAGGCCGTCGTAGGCGTTGCGCGGCCGGGTAAGCGTGCAGGTGACATCGTGGCCGGCGGCCGCGAGCTCGGTCGCGAACCACGTGCCGGTGAAAGAGCTTGCACCTGTCAGGAGGATTCGCATGGCGGTGGTCGAAAGGTTGACGGCCGGTCGGGCTACTCAATGCGCCAGCCGTCTGGCCGGCAGAGGCAAGACATTAGACGTTCGCGGCACCCAGATGATGCGCCGGGTCGAAGTCGGGATGGTTGGCGTCTTTGTCCGAGATCACCGTGGGCTCCATGGGCCAGTCGATGGCGAATTTGGGGTCGTTCCAGCGCACGCCGCGTTCCTGGTCGGGGGCGTAGGCGGCGTCGACCATGTAGAAGGCTTCGGTGTCGTCGGCGAGGGTGATGAACCCGTGGGCGAAGCCGCGCGGCACGTACATCATGCGGCGGTTCTCGGCGGTGAGCTCGGTGCCGAACCACTGGCCGAAGGTCGGCGAGTCGGGGCGCAGGTCGAGCATGACGTCCCAGAGGGCGCCGCGAATGCAGCGGACGATCTTGGTCTCGCTGGCCGGGGCCAGTTGGTAGTGCATGCCGCGGAGGGTGCCCTTGTGGGCGCTGAGCGAGTCGTTGATCTGGAGGATGTCGGTGACGAGGCCCTGGGCGCGGAACTCGTCCTGGCAGAAGGCGCGGGCGAAGAAGCCGCGGTCATCGCCGCGTTTTTCGAGGTCGATGGTGTAGGCGCCGGGGAGCGGGGTTTCGTGGAACTGCATGGTTTTCTCGGGGAAGTGGGCTGAACGGACGGTTTCGCGAAGCCGCGAGCGGCTCAGGCCGCCTGGGTGAGCAGGTCGATGCGCTTCTGAAGCGACTTGAGGCGGACGAAGCGGTCGCCCTCGAAGTCCTCGGCGCTGAACCCGTGGTCGACCATGGCCCGGTACAGCTCCTCCATGCCGCGTGTCAGGTCGTACTCGAGCTTGAAGTCCGGCAGCAGGCGGTTAAGCTTGTCGAACTTCACGCGGTAGTTGCGTGGGTCGGCGCCGGTCTGGCCGGTGAAGGTGATGTCCGCGCCGGGCATGAGGCGCTTGACGCGGTCGGCGACGTCCCTGACCTGGTAGTTCTCCGCGTTGCCGCCGATGTTGACGGCCTGGCGCTGAATGACGTCGGCGGGGGCCTGGGCGAAGGCGAGAAAGGCGCGGGCGATGTCGCGGCAGTGAATCAGCGGTCGCCAGGGGGTGCCGTCGCTGTGGATACGGATTTCGCCATAGGCCAGCGCGGAGGCGAGCAGGTTGTTGACGACGAGGTCGATGCGCAGGTTGCGCGAGTAGCCGTAGGCGGTGGCGTTGCGCAGGAACGCCACAGTGAAGGCGTCGTCGGCGAGCGGAGCGACGGCCTGCTCGGTGTCGATTTTGCTCTTGGCGTAGGCCGTCAGGGGGTTGAGCGGATCGGTTTCCTCCAGATCCAGCTTCTCGCCGGCGCCGTAGATGGAGCAACTGCCGGAGAAGAGGTAGCGGCCGACGCCAGCGGCCTTGGCCTTGCGGGCCAGTTCGATGGAGGCGTCGCGGTTGACGCTGTAGGTCAGCGCCGGGTCGAGATCGCCCATCGGGTCGTTGCTGATGGCGGCGAGGTGGCAGACGACGTCGTGGCCGGCAAGGTGCTCTTCGCTGAGGCTGCGCACGTCCGCGTCGAGCTCGGTGTCGGCCTTGACGAGCGTCTCCCATTCGCAGCCATCGAACAGGCCCAGGTCGCAGCCGGTGACGGTGTGGCCCGCCTCCTTGAGCAGCTCGACGAGGTGCGAGCCGATGTAGCCGCGGTGTCCGGTGACGAAGACTTTCATAGGTGGATCCTTGGTCGATGAGCGGTTTCGCGAAGCCGCGAGCGGCTTCAGACGGCCCAGGGGGCGTCGCCGGTGGCCCAGCGTCGTTCGAGCTCGTCGCGGTCGCGCTGGGTGTCCATGCAGGCCCAGAAGCCGCGGTGCTTGTAGAGGTTCATCTGCGCGTTGGCGGCCAGGCGCACGAGCGGGGCCTTCTCCAGAACGCACGACTCGTCCTGGTCCAGATAATCGACGAACGCGCGTCGGAAGAAGAAGTAACCGCCATTGATCCATTTTTCGGCAAATTCCGGCTTCTCCTCAAACTCGAGCACCTCGTTGCCGTCACCGTTGAGTTTGATCTCGCCGAAGCGCGACGGTGGGTTCACGCCCAGGACCGTGCCGATGCGGTCGTGCTGGAGGTGGAACTGGAACTCGCGGGCGAGGTCGACATCGGTCACGCCGTCGCCGTAGGTCACGGCGAAATGCTCGGCGTTGTCGAGATAGCGGGCGGCGGCGCGGGCGACGCGGGCGCCGGTCATAGTGTGTTCGCCGGTGTAGGCGACGGTGACCTGCCAGTCGTCCTCGTGGTCGATGGAGTGGACTTCGATGTCGTTGGTCTTCAACGCAACGGTGAAGTCGCTGTTGCGGGCGGCGTAATTGAGGAAATAGTCCTTGATAACTTCGCTCTTGTAGCCGGTGCAGAGGATGAAGCGTTTGAAGCCGTGGTGGGCGTAGGAGCGCATGATGTGCCAGAGGATGGGCCGGTTGCCGATGGGGACCATGGGCTTGGGCTTGAGCTCGGTCTCCTCGCGCAGGCGTGTGCC
>SKPT01000227.1 GCA_007119405.1 Phycisphaeraceae bacterium | reverse complement strand
TGCGGTGGCGGCGACTTCGGCGTGGCCGGCGCGATGCTCGCCGGCGGGCGGTGGTGCCGGCCGCTGGCCCTGGCCGGGTTGATCGGACCGGGGCTCGCCCGGCGCGGGGTGGTGCGGTTGCTCGGTCATGGCTGGGCCTCCTTCAGTGTCGACTCGGGTTGCTGCGAGCCTAGGCTGGCGTCGCGTCGCCGGGCCAATGGGGGCTTTGCTGGAACTTCCCGCGCGGTGCCACCACCGCGGGGCAGGAATTGACCCCAGCCGGCCGCGCCGCGCCCCGGGTTGAGGGATAAAGTACGCCTGTGATCGCCCCCGCCCTGGCCCAGACGACCAAGACCGTCATCGAGCAGCTCGCCGACGAGTTGCCCATCGACCGCGAGACGACGGCCCGGCTGATCGTCTCGCTGGCGATCGTGCTCGTGCTGCTGGCGGTGCGCGCCGTGCTGCTGCACCTGGGCCGACGCGGCATCGACGACGTCAAGCGCCACTACTACTACCGTCGCGGCGTCAACTACAGCACCGGGCTGCTGACGCTGGTGCTCGTCGGCGTCGTCTGGTTCCAGGCCCTCGTCGACCTTACCGTCGTGCTCGGCGTCGCGGCCGCGGGCTTCACCATCGCCATGAAGGAGCCGCTGCTGAACCTGGTCGGCTGGCTCTACATCATGGTCTACCGCCCCTTCGACGTGGGCGATCGCATCGAGGTCAACGGCATGACGGGCGACGTGATCAACATCCGCCCGTTTCAGACCTACCTGCTCGAGTGCGGCCGATGGGTCGAGGTCGACCAGTCCACCGGGCGGCGCATGCTCATCCCCAACATGCTCGTGTTCACCCACGGCGTGGCCAACTACACGCGCGGCTTCGACTTCATCTGGGAAGAGGTCAACGTCCGCATCACCTTCGAAAGCGACTGGCGCCTGGCCAAGCGGCTGCTGCACGAGATCGGGCAGAACACCGCCCGTGCCTTTTGCGACGGGGCGCAGCACCAGCTTCGTGAGGCGGCGCGCGAGCACATGATCTTCTTCCAGAAGATGACGCCCGTGGTGCACGTGAAGGTCGTGGACGCGGGGATTCAACTGACGCTGCGGTATCTGACGCCCGTGCGCCGGCGCCGCCTGTGCATGCAGGAGATCTGGGAGGCGATCCTGGACGCGTTCGCGGGGCAGGCGTCGATCGCGTTCGCGTATCCGACGAGTCGGCTGTACGAGGGGCCGGTGGGTGCGCCGGGGCAGGAGGATCGGCCGCAGATCCCCGCGCGGGACGGGGAGTCGGCGGAGGCGCGGTGGTGACTGTTAACCCGCGCTGGCCGGCAGATGCTCATCCAGGAAGGCCGCCGGCTCGACCTGCTCGTAGCGCTCGGCCCAGCGTGACAGGCCGTCGTCGCCCAAGCCGCGCCGGGCCATCTCCTGCTCGATGGCCGCGGCGTCGCAGCCGGGCAGTCGCGTGATGCTGGTGGCGACCATCGCCTCGGCGGGCTCGGCGGCACGCAGCTCCAGCGTCGGCGCCGTGGCGTTGTAGTACCACACCTGCTTGAGATAGGTGCCGAGGATTGCCCGGACGTGGCCGGGCAGCGCGGGGGCTTCGTCGCCGCGGAAGTCGGCCGGCCAGAGCACGCGGTTGATCTGAAGGTCGAAGACCTTCTGCAACATCGCCGCCGGCGTGCCTGCCGCCGTGTGCCACTTGCACTCGGGCCAGACGTCGAGATTGGTCCACGCCCCGCCCAGCGCGCTCGTGTCGGCGGGCACGCGGCCGCGCGACGTGGCGACCGTGGCGCCGTCGGCCTCGAGGATGCAAAAGTGCTGGGGGTAGTCGAAGAATTTGTCGTGACGCTGGCGCAGCGCGTCGTAGAACGCCGTGGTGAACGCCAGCAGGGCGTAGGCGGTGTGCACCACGCCGGTGTCGAGGTGCGGGGCGACGACGGCGATGCGATCCTGCGGGTGGTAGTCGGGGCAGAGGGCGTCGAAGGCGAGCGGTTCGTCGCCGGCGGGGCGCGTGAAGCGGAAGTGATCGGGCTGGAGGACCTTGCTTGTGTGCATGACGCGGCTCGGATGGGCATTATAGAGCCGGGACCGATGGTCCCGGTGGGGCAGCGACGAACATACGAACACCCACGACGCAGCTCGTTGCCTTGACCTGCGGCCACCCTCCGGCCCCCCTCCCCCCGGGAGGGGTTGGGGGAGGGTGCGTCCGTCAACCTTGCGGCTACAATCTGGCATGCGCCGTGGGTGGCCTGCACACCGTGCGTCCACGGCACCGCGCCCGCCGGGTGCCCGCGACGTGGCGTATCCGCTCGGCCATCGCGCGCACCCTCCCCTAACCCCTCCCGGAGGGAGGGGGATCGGAGGTGGCCCGCTGCGGCCGCCGCGCGCCGCACTCGGGGCAGGTGTCGCCCGGCGAGCCGCGCAGGTCGTAGCCACAGGCGAGGCAGAGTTGCGCGTCGGTCAGCAGAACGTGGTCAATCGTTCTCATCACCAGGTCGTAATGAACGCTCGCAAGGATGGGCGCTGCAACCATGCGGTAGAGCAAGGGGGGGACGCCGAAGATGGTCGCCACGAACAGCAGTGGGTGAATGACGGCCGCCCAGGCGCCGAGCAGGTCCACCAGAAACGCCGCCAACGGCCGGGCGAGGAAGAACCAGACAAGGATCATGCAGCCGATGATCGTGATCGTCCACGCGAGGTCCAATGCCCACCGATAGGGCCCGGGCCACTGCGGCGCGCCGGGCGGCTCGTGAACCAGTTCGAAGATGACAGCCTCGCGCTGGGCGGGCGGGAGGGCACGATAAACCGCGAAGCGCGCCAGGACCGGCTCCCAGCCACTGAACCGGCCAAGAAAGTGGGCGTACGCGTATCTCACGGCTGTCAGCCTCCGTGGTGAGCAACAGCTTACATGGTCCGGCGTCACGTCTGCGACCAATTCGACAACCGCCGGTCAGGCCGCTACCGGTCGGTCCCCTCCCCCCCGGGAGGGGTTGGGGGAGGGTGCGTCCGTGCGCCTTGCGGCTACAACCTGGCCTGCGCCGACGGTGACCCGGAGCACGGTGCGTTCACGCCATGGCGGGCCCTGTCGCCGGGCGGGCGCACCCTCCCCCTGCCCCTTCCGGTGGGGGGTGGGCGTGGCGTGACGATTTGATCTGCACACGTGCGTGCGCCTGGCGCCGCCGTCCCGGGACCACCGGTCCCGGCTTTATAGGGGAGTCTCGCGGCGCCGCGCCCCGCATTCGGGGCATGTGTCGCCCAGGGAGCCGCGCAGGTCGTAGCCGCATTCGAGGCATATCCGCCGGTCTTCGCCCTGAATCTCGTCGATGGCATGCAAGACCACCGAGCGATTAAGGTGGGCGAGGATCGGTGCGGAGATGAGCCGGAAAACGACGAGCCAGCCCGCGGCGAAGATCAACCCCGCCGCAGGCACCAGCCACGCAACCCAGTTGCCCCAGGTGTTGACGGCCATCAGCAGCAAGTCTGCGCCAACCCGCATACAACCGGCACCCGCTGCGACAAACACAAACACCGCAACCGCGGAGAGCTTGACCGGCCAAGCGTAGGGATTCGGCCAGGTTGGCGGCTCATCTGAGAGCTTAAGGCGCACGGCCTCCCGTTGCTCCATTGGCAGCGCGCGATAGGCGGGGAAACGGCGCAGGACGACCTCCCAACCCGTCATCCAACCGAACATACGGAAGTAAGTGAACCTCATGTCACGACGCCCACATGATGTGCAGACGATGAACCGTCATTTTAACGCTACTTGACCAGCGGCGGCCGAAAAAGCCAAGCCAACTACGGTACGGTTCGCTCCGGATGCGTGGGCGTGGCGTGACGATTTGATCTGCACACGTTCGTGCGCCTGGCGCCGCCGCCCCGGGACCACCGGTCCCGGCTTTATAGGGGAGGCTCGCTGCGCCGCGCGCCGCACTCGGGGCAGGTGTCGCCCGGGGAGCCGCGCAGGTCGTAGCCGCATTCGACGCACAGGCGATGCTCGGTCTGCACCTCGTTCAGGACGCGGTGGATCTCCCGGCGGTACCACCACGCCGCGACCGGCGTGGTCAGCAAGTACAGGATCAAGATAAGAACGAAGATCACCGCGGCATTAACGCCCCTCGCCATCCAGGGGGTGAGCACTTGTTGCGCAAGGCCCTGCACTGTCGGGGACAGTGTCAGGAGATAGCCATAGATGCCAACGAACAGCGTAACCCCATGTATCCACCACCATCCCTTTCGACTTCCTTCAAACAGCTTCGCCGCGGCCCGCTGCTGCTCCGGCGAAAGGTGATGGTATGGCTCGAAGCGCTTCAGGACCTCGTGGTTACCGACCAATGCGCGTCGCCAGCGCACCCAGCGATCACGCCATCGACTGTGAGGGCTCATTCGGCCGGCTCCCGTTGAGGATATGCCATCGGCGCGAACTTTACACGTTATCCGCCCCGTTGCCCTGCTGCAACGTATACATCCGCTGATACCACCCGCGCTCGCGCATCAGCGCCTCGTGCCTGCCGCGCTGCGTGATCCGGCCGTCCTCGATGACCACGATCAGGTCCGCGTCGCGCACCATTGACAAGCGGTGGGAGACGATCAAGGCCGTGCGCCCGGCGAGCACGTGCTGGATCGCCTGCTGAATGATGCTCTCGCTCTCGGGCTCGACCGCGGCGGTGGGCTCGTCCAGCAGGAGGATGGCGGGGTCG
>SKPT01000637.1 GCA_007119405.1 Phycisphaeraceae bacterium | reverse complement strand
CCAGCGCCCGCGAGCCCCAGGGCGTGTTGCAAGGCGGCTTCATCAGTCCGCCCACCTCGTTGATCCGCACGTGCGAGCAACCGTCCGTCGCCAGGTCCATCCCCACCGAGTAATTCGTCCCGCGCACCTCAAGCTCGAGCCCCTCGTCCGCGGCCGTCAGATCCTCCCAGAACGCCACGGTTCGACTGTTCTCCTCCGCCGCCCGCTCCACCGCCACGCGCTGCCCGTCGAATAGATGCCCGAACCACACCCACGGGTTCTCCGAATAGCCGAACCCGTTGCTCAGCCACAGGTAGTCAAACCCCGCATACTGCCTTAGCGCCGCGAACTGCTTGCCCAGGAAGTGCCCGATCGACACGCCCTCGGGGAGCCCATCGGGAAACGCCGCGTAACGCTCGCCGTCGCCCTTCATCTGCGCGTGATGCGTCAGGAACCGCATCGGCCGATACAGCGGATTGTCCACCGGCTGGAGCATCTCGCGGTGACGCTCATAACGCAGCGGGCTCGCGGCGAACTCCGGCCCCGGGTCCACCGTCGCCCCGACGCGCAGCTCCCTGCCCAGCCGATCCCGCGCCGTCGACCGCAGCGTTGCGATCAGCTCCTTCAAGTCCGCATACGTGAACGCCCCGCGATCCTCGCGAAACGGCTGGGCGATGTTCTCGCGGTAGTGCACGTTCGCCTGGTCGTACGCGTCCTCGTGCTCGTAGTTGCAGAACCCGATCGACTCCGCCCACGGGAAGCGCTGCCCGCCGTCGCCGCTGAACAGGAAGATCTCGTCGCCCGTGCCGATCCAGAGCTGCACCGAGAGCTGCCTCGCCTCGCCCGCCAGCCCCGCCCAGTTGCTCCAGATGCGCTCCGCCGCGGCCGCAAAACGCCCCGCCGACGTGCCGGCAAAGGGCTTGAGGCTGAACTCCAGCGTCAGGTTCTCGATCGGTGTCATGGTCGTGCGCAAGCTCCCAAGCCCCGTCAGGCCGGCGAGTATAACAGCACGCCCACGACGCCGCCGGGCCCGCCTGGCCCACGCGGGCGCAAAGAAAACGTGGCAGGCGATGTGGCCGGTCAGCCCGTCCATCAACGACGGCGCGATGGCAGAACCGGCTCAGCCGCTCGCGGATGGGGCCATGGCCCGGGCTGGCCTGGAACACGACGGCCAGGGGCTGGTCGTTCTCACCGCCCCCTGCACACCCCGCCGATCTCTTCTAATCTGTGTGCATCCGTGTCTGTCCGTGTTCATCTGTGGCTATTTCCCGGAGACCTGATCGATGGCCAAGCAGGACAAGCGAGTAGCGATTGTCACCGGCGCGTCGCGCGGCATCGGCGCCGCGATCGCCGCGGACCTGGCGGCGGCCGGCCGCCACGTCGTCTGTGCCGCGCGTAACGAGCAGAAGCTGGCCGAGGTCCGCGAGGCGATTCATGCCGCCGGCGGTGAGGCGTCCTGCGCAGCCGTGGACATCACCGACGCGGCCCAGCTCCAGCAGCTCATCGAGCAGGCGGCGAGCGAGCACGGCCGACTCGACATCCTCGTCAACAACGCCGGCATCACCCGCGACAACCTGCTGCTGCGCATGAGCGATGAGGAGTTCGACGAGGTCATCGCCACCAACCTGCGCAGCGTCTTCGTCGCCTGCCGGGCCGCCCTGCGCCCCATGATGCGCGGCAAGTTCGGGCGCGTCGTCAACGTCGGCTCCGTCTCGGGCCTGGTGGGCAACGCCGGCCAGGCCAACTACGCCGCCGCCAAGGCCGGGGTCGTCGGCTTCACCAAGTCGCTGGCCAAGGAGATGGCCGGCAAGGGCATCACCGCCAACGTCGTCGCCCCGGGCTTCATCGAGACCGACATGACCGACGGCCTGCCGCAGTCCGTCAAGGACCACGTCAGGCAGATCACCCCGCTGTCGCGCTTCGGCCAGGCGGCCGAGGTCGCCGCCGCGGTCACGTTCCTCGCCTCCGACGCCGCGGGGTACGTCACCGGCCAGGTGCTGGCGGTCGACGGCGGGATGACGATGTCCTGAGCCGGAGACCTGAGGATTGGCCACAGATGCACACGCATGCACACAGATAAGAAAGGGAGTGTCGCACGGACGGCTCCTGCCCCCCTCCCCCCGGCAGGGGCTGGGGGAGCGTGCCTCCGCACGCCACGTGCGACCACGCGCACCAGGTGTCCTTGCAGCCGACGTGTCGCCCTGACGCAGCCCCAAGCCGGCAGGTGACACCCTCCCCCTGCCCCTCCCGGAGGGAGGGGGGCAAACGGCGCCCGCAGCACCCCCTGCCTACAATCCCCCTACCCTCCTTCGTGTCCGTCGTGACTTCGTGGCTACCCCACCGCCGCCCATGTACAAGCTCCTGCTCATCCTCAAGTACCTCGCCCGCAAGCTCGCGCCGATGTTCGCGGCCCTGGCGGTGACGCTGTGCACCGCCATGGTCATCATCGTCATCAGCGTCATGGGCGGGTTCCTCGACATGCTCCGCGACTCCGCCCAGCGACTCACCGGCGACGTGCTCGTCACCGCCGGCTCACTCACCGGCTTCGCCCACTACGAGCAGGTGCTCGACGCCGTACGCCAGCTCGACGAGGTCGAAGCCGCCACCCCCGTGCTCCGGGCCTACGGCCTGATCAACCTGCACCGCCGCACCATCCCCGTCGAGATCGAAGGCATCTACCCCGACGAGCTCGAGCAGGTCGTCGGCTACCGCGACACCATGTACTGGGACCACGAGGAACTCGTCGAGGCGGCCATGCGGCTGAGCCCCGGGCGCGGGCCCGACGAGCTCGCCGCAACGAGCGGCGACGGCGCAAACGCTGACGACGTGGCGCCCGACCGACTCGCCGACGTGCGCCAGGGCATCGTCATCGGCATCGAGGTCAACCCCGCCCACCGCCGCGACGAGCGCGGCGAGTACAACCCCGCCTACAGCGTCGTCGGCAGCGACCTGACGCTGACCACCGTGCCACTGACCGAGGCCGGCGGCTTCATGGACGCCGCCACCGAGGTGCTCACGGTGGTCAACGAGTTCAAGAGCGGGCTCTACGACGTCGACGCCAACCGCGTCTACGTCTCCTTCGACATGCTCCAGCGCATGCTGCGCATGGAGCAGCGCACCGGCCGCGTCGACTGGGACCCGTGGGGCGACGGCGGCGACGAGATCATCGCCCCCGGCCGCACCACCGACATCGTCGTCCGCGCCGCGCCGGGCTACCGCCTGGCCGACGTGCGCGACGCCGTCGAGGCCGCCACCGTCGGCATCATGATGCGGCAGGGCGCCACGCAGATCCCCTTCGTCATCACCTGGGAGCAGCGACACGCCCCCCTGCTCGCCGCCGTGCAGAACGAAAAAGGCCTGGTCACCTTCCTCTTCATCATCATCAGCGTCGTCGCCATCGTCATGGTCGCCACCACCTTTTACATGATCGTGCTCGAAAAAACCCGCGACATCGGCGTCCTGCGCGCACTCGGCGCCTCGCGACGCGGGATCATGCACATCTTCCTCGGCTATGGACTGGCGATCGGTGTCGTCGGCGCGCTCGTCGGCCTGGTCCTGGCCCACCTCGTCGTGACCAACCTCAACGAGATCCAGGCGCTGGTCGACCAACTCTTCGGCTGGCGGATGTGGGACCCGCAAACCTACTTCTTCGACCGCATCCCCGGCCGGCTCGACCCGACCGAAGCCGGCCTGATCGTCCTCGGCGCGATCGCCTCCAGCGTCATCGGCGCCCTCATCCCCGCCCTGCTCGCGGCGCGGCAGGATCCCATCGAGGCGCTGCGCTATGAGTGACCCGCCACAAATGAACACGAAGGGACACGAAGGGACACGAAGGGGAAAGCACAGGCAACGTCCCGGCAAGGGCGCACCGCCTCGCGAAGCCGCAAGCGGCTTGAGACAATCCCAAAATTCAAAATCCGAAATCCGAAATCCGAAATTCCACACCCCATGACCACCCCCCTGCTCGACGCCGCCAACCTCCACAAGCACTACCGCCTCGGCGGCCAGGATCTGCACGTGCTGCGCGGCGTGGACATGGCCGTGCACGAAGGCCAGTGGCTGGCGATCCTCGGCGCCTCGGGCTCGGGCAAAAGCACGCTGCTGCACCTGCTCGGCGGCCTGGACCGCCCCGACGAAGGCTCGGTGCACTTCCGCGGCGAGCAGGTCTTCCGCTACCGCGGCGCGGCCCTGGACCGCTATCGCAGCCAGCACGTGGGCTTCGTCTTCCAGTTCTACCACCTGCTGCCGGAGCTCACGGCCCTGGAGAACGTCCTGCTGGGCGCGATGGTGCGCCGGTCGATCCTCGGCTGGCTGGGCACGCGGCGCGCCGCCAAGCAGCGCGCCCGGACGCTTCTGGAGCGCGTCGGCCTGGGCGAGCGGCTGCGCCACCGGCCCGCCAAGCTCTCCGGCGGCGAGCGCCAACGCGTCGCCGTCGCCCGCGCGCTGATCAACGAGCCGGCCGTCCTGCTCGCGGACGAACCCACGGGCAACCTCGACGCGGACACCGGCCGGGGCCTGATCAACCTCTTCGCCGAGCTGCACGACCAGGGCCAGACGATCGTGATGGTCACCCACGACCGAAGCGTCGCCGAGGCCGCGGACGATCAGGTCACGCTGGAGCGCGGGCAGTTGGTTTAGCACGCCTTCCATCCGGCGATGGCAGTGCCGGACAGCATTGCGGGCACGTCATGGCGAT
>SKPT01000532.1 GCA_007119405.1 Phycisphaeraceae bacterium | reverse complement strand
GCCCCAAGCCCCACCGCCCCCCCCGCCACCAACCCCGCCCCACCCCCTGCCCCCCTCATCGAAGTCCACCTCGAGACCGGCTTCCTGCACCAGATCCGCGTCATGCTCGCCGCCCTGGGCCACCCCATCCTCGGTGACGCGCGCTACACCGGCTCAACCACCGCCCATCGCCCGCGCCCCATGCTCCACGCCGCGAGCCTCACCGCCGCCGCCGACGTCATCGGCCCCGAGCCCATCCACATCACCAGCCCCTTGCCCGGCGACTTCCGCGACACCCTCGCCGCCCTCGGCCTGTCCGCAGCGGCCGCGGATCAGCACGGATAACGCGCTGCACGCCAACTCGCCGCCGCGCCGATCGGCTGCCACTCAACGCCGTGAACTCTGGCTGTAGGGTGGGTAGAGCGAAGCGAAACCCACCAGTCTTGCCGTGGATCCGCGAGCATCGCGGTGGGTTTCGCTTCGCTCTACCCACCCTACATCAGCGCCGCCGCGCGTAAAGTTCACGGCGTCGGGTGCCACTGGCGGCTTGCCCGCCAGTGCCCAGGCGCACCGACGCCCCTGCTTCGCGCATTTCGCGTCGCCGCACCGCCCGCCTCACTCCGCCACCGCGTCCACCGCCAGCGCCGACTCGAACTGCATCCGCACCATCTCGCGATACCGCCCGCTGCGCTGCATCAGCTCCTCGTGTCGGCCGCGTTCGATCACCTGCCCGTGCTCGAGTACGAGGATGAGGTCCGCGTGCGTGATGGTCGAAAGCCGATGGGCGATCACGAAGCTCGTGCGGTTGACCATCAGCTCGCGCAGCGAGGCCTGGATCAGCCGCTCCGACTCGGTGTCCAGGTTCGACGTCGCCTCGTCGAGGATGAGGAGCTTGGGGTCGGCCAGGATCGCCCGCGCGATCGCCAGCCGCTGCCGCTGCCCGCCGCTCAGCCGCACGCCGCGCTCGCCGATGAACGTCTCGTAGCCTTCGCTGAGCGTCTCGATGAAGTCGTGGGCGTTGGCCAGGCGCGCCGCGTCGACGATCTGCTGGTCCGTCGCCCCGCGCCGGGCGTAGGCGATGTTCTCCGCGATCGTGCCGTCAAAGAGAAAGATGTCCTGGTCCACGATGCCCAGCAGCCGGCGATACGAGTCGATCTCGATCCGCCGCAGGTCGATCCCGTCGAGCGTCACCGACCCCTCCTCCGGGTCGTAGAAGCGGGCGATCAGGTTGCACAGCGTGCTCTTGCCCGCCCCGCTCGCCCCGACCAGCGCCACCGTCTGGCCCGGCAGGGCCTCGAAGCTCACGTCCCGCACCGCCGGCTCCTCCGCCTCGGGGTACGTGAACGTCACGTGCGTCATCCGCACGTGCCCCGCCACGTGCGCCGGGTCCAGCGCCACCGCGTCGGCCGGCTGGTCCAGCTCCACCGGCTCCTCGAGCAGGTCCAGCACGCGATCCAGCCCCGCCAGCGAGTTCTGGAACTGCGTCGCCAGGCTCGCCAGCGTCGCGATCGGCTGCAGCAACCGCATCAGGTACGCCACCAGCATCACCACGGTCCCCACCGTCATGTTCCCGGCGAGCACCTGCAGCCCGCCGAACAGCAGCACCCCCGCCGTCGCGCACGGGATGATCACCTGCCACGCCACGTCCACCGCCCGCGACCACCACCACACGAACAGCTCCTGCCGCGTCATGAAGTGATCGTTGGTCGTGAACGTCGACGTCTCGGTCCGCTCGCGGTTGAACGTGCGCACCACGCGCGTGCCCGCGAACGCCTCCGTCGATCGCCCGTCGATCATCTGCCGCGTCGCCCGCACGTCGCGCCACATCGGGCGGATGCGCTTGATCCAGAACTTGTGCGTCATCCACACCACCGGCATCAGCACCAGCAGTCCGATCAGCAGCCGCGCGTCCACCAGCACCACGATCGCCGCCGTGCCCAGCACCTGCACGATCGCCCGCCAGGGCCCGACGAGCATCGCCCGGATCAGCTCCGCCGACGCCCCCGCGTCCTGGCGCAGGATCGACGTGATCCCGCCCGTCTTCAGCGCATGGACCCGCGGCAGGGGCAGGCGGATCGCGTGCTCGAACACCTGCCGACGGATCGACACCTGCACCCGCTTGGTCACCCGCGCGATCTGCCAGCCGCTCCACAGCCCCAGCGCCTGCTCGATCACCACCAGGATGAGCATCACCACGATGATCCCCACCAGCAGCGCCGCCGGCGCCTCCTCCTGCGGCCAGGGCAGCCACCCGGGCACCCACACCGGCACCGGCTCGTCGTTCAGCACGTTGTCGAACACCAGCTTGTGCCCGTACGGTGCCAGCAGCCCCACCAGCGACGTCGCCGTCAGCGCCGCCATGGCCGCGACCAGCATCAGCCGATGTCCCGCCAGAAGCTTCAGGAACGCCCACAGCAGCTCGCCGAACGTCCGCGTCCACTGGTGCGCCTCGCGCCGTCGCCGGCCCACCGGAATGTCCCGAGGCATGTCCGCGGGCAGCTCGGCGTCCGGGTCCTTCTTGCGCAGGCGCACATAACGCTTGTAGTCGCGGTAACGTACGCGGCTGGCCCTGAGGTTCCACGCCATGGGCCCGATCATACCACCACCGCCCGCCGCCACGCAGGGCCGGCCCGCGACAAGAGTCGCGGCTCCGGTGATCGCCCCCCCCGCTTTTCGTCGTGTTGCCGCCCGACATGCCGATTATTAGGCTATGGACGCCCCCGGGCCCGGCCCGGCGCCCGTTCAGCCCCGTCAGCCCCGGGCTCGCCCCGCGGCGCAGGAGACCAACATGCTCGAAACCTATGAACAGCTCAAGCAACTCGTCGGCTCCCTCGAAGACGACGTCCGCAAGGCCGCCGGCGGCAACAAGGCCGCCGGCACACGCGTCCGCAAAAGCCTCCAGGAGGTCAAGAACGTCGCCCAGAACCTGCGCGTCAAGGTGCTCGAGCAACGCGACGACAGCCAGGACTGACCCCAACGTACGGCCCTGACCCGGCCTCCCCACCCCCGGCGCCGCGCGGGCAACGCCATCGCATGACCCCCCGCCACGCACCGTCACGCCTGCCAACGCGTCCGGCGCCCCAGACCCGCATCCGCCTATGGCCCCGCAGCTTCTTTTCGACATCGCCGGCCTGGACCTCGACAGCGTCGTCTTCGACGCCCACGCCATCGAAAAGGTCAACCCCCACCGCGGCGCCATGCGCCTGCTCGACGCCGTCGTCCACCTCTCCGAGGACCAGAGCCGGCTCGTGGCCTACCACGACGTGCGCGACGACGAGTTCTGGGTCACCGGCCACATCCCCGGCCAGCCGATCTTCCCTGGCGTCATGATGATCGAGACCGCCGCCCAGCTCGCCAGCTTCTGCTACCTCCGCCGCACGCCAGGCGAGGGGTTCATGGCCTTCGTCGGGCTCGACGACGTCAAGTTCCGTGGCCAGGTCGTGCCCGGCGACCGCTTCTACGTCCTCTGCCAGGAAATTGACTTCCGCCGACGCCGCTGCATCTGCCACGCCCAGGGCCTGGTCAACGGCCAGCTCGTCTTCGAGGCCGTCATCACCGGCATGCCCGTGGCCGTCAATCCCGCCGAGGCCGGCAAGCAGTGACGGGCAAGGCACGAAGCCGCCAAGCCCGAGACCGGTCTCACACGTCGTGGCCCTCTACGGGACCGCCACCATGTCCAGCCACCTTCGCCTCGCCGCGCTCGCCCTCGCCGCCCTCGCCGCGGCGGTCGCGGCCTACCTCACCGCCACGTCGCTGGCCACCGGCGTCCAGCCGCTGGGCTGCGGGGCCGACTCCGGCTGCGCCGAGGTGCTGGCCAGCGCCTGGTCCCGCGTCGCCGGCGTGCCCGTCAGCGCCCCGGCCCTGGGACTCTACCTCGTCGTCCTGGCCAGCCTTCTGCGCCAGCCGGGTCGGCTCGCCGCCGGCGTGCTCCTCGCCGCCGGTGTCGGCCTGATCGCCGCCGCCGGCTGGTTCGTCTACCTCCAGGCGGCCGTCATCAACGCCTGGTGCCCCTGGTGCCTGGTCAGCCACGGCCTGGGCGTCGCCTTGGCGATCCTGATCCTCGTGACAGCCTTCGGTATTCCCGCCCTCAGCCATACCTGGAAGGCTGGGGCCTCGGCGTTGGGAGCGGCGGCCGTCGCCGCCCTGGCCCTGACGCAGGCCCTCACCCCCGCCCCGGTCCACCGCATCGACCTCTTCGACATTGCCCTGGACCTCCAGGCCGAGCCGCGCCTCGGGCCTGCCGACGCCACGCACCGGGCGGCGATCATGGTCGACTACGCCTGCCCCCGCTGCCGGGCCACGCACCAGCGGTTGCTCGAGGCCCAGGCCCAGCTCGCCGGCGATCTGGCGATCATCATCCTGCCGGTGCCGATGAACCCGGCGTGCAACCCGGCCGCCCCGGCCTCCCCCGGCGAGCGCTTCGCCGAGAGCTGCGAGCTGCCCCGGCTGGCGCTGGCGGTGCACCGGGCGAACCCGGCGGCGTTCGCCGCCTTCGACGCCTGGCTGTTCGAGCCCGAGCTGCCGCGCACCGCCGCCGACGCCCGCGCCCACGCCGCGGAGCTGGTGGGTGAGCCGGCCCTTGCCGCCGCGCTCGACGACCCCGCCCTCGATGCGATCATCGAGCGCAACGTCGACGCCTACGCCCGCAGCGACGCCGACCGCATCCCCGTGACCGTCTTCATCGGCACCGACGCCAGG
>SKPT01000411.1 GCA_007119405.1 Phycisphaeraceae bacterium | reverse complement strand
GCCCGTCAAGACTTGCGGGGCCTGCCTTACGTGTGATCGACGTCCTGACGGCATTGGTGCGCCTGGGCCCTGGCGGGCAAGCCGCCAGTGGCACCCGAGCCGCCATCTTCCTGGCTTTTCTTCGTGCGTTCTTCGGGTCTTCGTGGCTCATCGGTGCGCACGGGCGCCTCGCGAAGCCGCAAGCGGCTCCATTCGTGGCGATTCGTGTTCATTCGTGGCTATTTGCCCGCCTTGGCGGTGGCGACCTCGACGCGCGTGCGCAGGTGGTCGAGCACGTTCATGAAGTTGATGTAGCTGTCGTAAGGCGATTCGTAGGGGTTGAAGTAGCGGTGCACCTCGGCGTCGGCGAAGTACTTGGTGCACATGTAATAGAAGTGATCCGAGCAGGTCAGGCGGCGCCAGTCGCGCATCAGCTCGTCGTCGCCGGTCGCGGCGATCGGCTCGTGCAGGCGGTACAGCTCCTGCAACGCGCTGGCCTGCATGGCGTTGCCGGCCCAGGCGGACAGGTCACGCTCGGTGTCGGCCCAGGAGGTGATCTCCGGCACGTCGTACTCGTCGACGGGGGCGAAGCGCTCGACCACCTCGCTGGGCGTGAGGAACTCGTCGCCGCGCGCGAGCACCTGCGCGGGCAGGGCGTCGAGGAAGTCCAGGATGCCCGTGTCCCGGTGCTGGTGCTCGCCGAAGGTCTCGTAGTCCATGAACAGGTTGCGGACCGGGCCCTCGCCTTCGTGCAGGGCGTCGGCGAACTTCTCGGCCGTCAGGGGCCACTGCGACCAACCGCGGTCGGAGAAGCGGAAGGCGATGTCGTCGCTGAAGCGGTAGTTGCGCAGCAGCAGCGCCAGCCCGGCGTGTCCCGGCGGGTGGTAGGGGTGGTCGGGCGAGCGCTGGCCCAGCGTCTGGTCGGCGCCCTCGGCGAGGATGGCGTGATATCGGCCCATGGCCGCGACGGTGTCGGCAAGCTGATTGTTGTAGATCAGCTCGGTGTTGCGGAACACCCGAGGCCGCTGGCCGAACAGCTCCTCGATCAGCTCGTCGTGCATTTCGAGCTGGCGGTGGAACTCGTCGCGGTGGTAGATCGACGCGAGGCTGTGGTGGTACGTCTCGCTGAGGAACTCCACGCAGCCGGTTTCGGCCAGCGCGGTGAACAGCTCGAGGACCTCGGGGGTGATGCGCTTGAACTGCTCGATCACGCAGCCGGTGAGCGAGAACGCCAGGCGCAGCTTGCCGTCGTGGCGGTGCAGCAGGTTCAGCAGCAGCGTGGTGGCGGGCAGGTAGCACTTTTGCGCCACCGATCGCAGGATCTGGCTGTTGCGCGCGTCGTCCAGGTACTGCGTGTGGGCGTCGAAGACGCTGTAGCGGCGCAGGCGGTGCGGTTGATGGACCTGGAAGTAGAGGCAGATCGCGGGCATGGGCGGTTCCGGCGCGGCGGGTAGGTGTATTGTGTCAAGGCCCGGCTCAAACGCAAGATGCGTCGCCGCCACGGCGCGCGCCTGTGACGATTGCAGCGGATGCAGCACCGCCCGGCGTGGCGGAATTGGGGAATGTGGGCAAGCACGGTCGACCTTCGCCCTCGCATTTGTGATGCTCAGCCCGATGGACCACGCATGGGGCACAAACACCACGCCAACCGGAGCAAGCCGATGCTCAACACGCCCCTGCCCATGATCGTGCACATGATGCTGCTGCTGAACCGCGTCGCCCTGGGCGGCTACCTGCTGCTGGCCGGCTGGGCCAAGGTCGTGCCCGAGTGGCGCCACGGCGCGGGCACCTACCTCTACAGCGACGCGTTCCACGCCGCCAACGTCCCCTGGCTGCCGGCGACCGCGGCGACGTCGTACGGCTACGGTCTGCCGTGGATGGAGCTGGCCTTCGGCGCGATGCTGATGCTCGGCCTGGGCGGGCGGCTGTCCGCGGCCCTGGTGATGGGCATGACGCTGCTGATGAGCCTGTCGCTGATGTCGGTCGGCCAGGCCCTGCCGGCGCACGCGGCGCTGGTCATGTTCACCCTCGCCGCGACGCTGACGGTGCTCGGTGTCGGGCGCTACAGCCTCGACGCCAGCATCGCCGCCTGGCGCCGCTTCGCCGCACGCCACGGCCGGGCCCAGGCCGCGCCCACCGCGGCGTGAGCCACGTCGCGGCAACCGCCGCTTGCGGCTTCGCGAACCCGCCCACACCGGGTGTCCTTGGCCAAAGCGGGACCACCCCCCACACGGCACACGGACAAGCTCCGCGGACTCCGCTTGTCCGTGGCACCCAACGCCGCGAACCCTGGCTGTAGGGTGGGTAGAGCGAAGCGAAACCCACCGGTTGCGGCGGAAATCCACGGCCAGCGCGGTGGGTTTCGCTGCGCTCTACCCACCCTACATCAGCGCCGCCACACGTGAAGTTCACGGCGTTGAGTGGCCCCCAACGTCGCACACCGCCCCTACTCCAGGAACCGCTGCACCGGCGCCGCCGGGTCGAGCTCGCGCGCCTGCCGGGCGGCCTCGGCGGCGGCGTCGTCGCGACCCAGACGGGCGTAGAGCGCCGCGAGGCGCACGTGGTGCCGGGCGCGGTCCGGCTCGAGCAGGGGCATCGCCTGGAGATGGTGCAGCGCCTCGTCCGTGTCGCCGCGCTGAAGGGCGATCGCGGCGGCAAGCTCGCGGTAGTCGCCGTTGTAAGGCTCGCGGTGCAGCGCCCGCGTGATCGCCTCGCCCGCCTCCTCCAGCCGACCGGCCGCCCGATGCCGCCGGGCCAGTTGCAGCGCCCAGCGCCCGTGCTCGAGCTGCCGGTCATCCAGGTGCTCCAGCGCGGCGATCAACTCGGCATCGTCGCCCTCGTCCAGCGCCAGCTCCAGCATCGCCTCGTAGGACCAGGGGTCGACCGGCCTGGCGTCGCGGTACAGCCGCACGAGCTGGCGGGCCCGCTGCGGCGAGGCATTGGCCAGGGCGAACTCCGCCAGCGCCCGCAGCACGTCGGGGTGGGAGCCGGCCTCCTCGACGAGCGCGTCGAGCTCGTCCACGTCCAGCTCGCGCTCGCCTTCGACGATCGCCCGCTGCGCGTCGGTCAGCTCCACGGGCTCCAGGCCCCAGGCCTGGACCTGGTCGTGCGCCCAGTCGAGAAAGCCCTCCATGAACGCGGCGGCGCTGGTGCCCGTGACCTGCTCGAGCGAGCGCACGTCGCCCACGCCGCGGGCCTGGGCGTCGAGGATCTCGAGGATGGCCTCGCGGCCCCAGTGCTCGACGATGAACTCGTACATCCAGTGCGCCTGGGCGTAGGCCAGCGGCCGGTCGCGCGGCGTGCGCGGGCGCACGAAGCCCCAGGTGATCGATTCGAGATCGAACAGCGCGTCCTCGTGCAGCGCCCACGCCAGAAGCCGATGCGTCGCATGGTCGCGCTGCCGATGCTCCTTGGCCACGGCCGCGGCCTCGGTGAACCAGTGGGCGACGCGGTTGCGCGTCTGCGAGAGGTTGATCGTGTGCACGAACTCGTGGCGCATCACGTTGTGCCAGTCGAAGGTGCCCCGCTGCTGCGCGCCTTCGCGCGGCGGGGCCAGGGCGATGACCGGCCCCGTCGCCGCCGCCACCGTCCAGATCTCCGGCAGGCCGGTGATCCGCACGCCGAACCACTGGATGTCGGGCATCAGGTCGATCTGCGTCTTGCGGTCCGGGACGTGGTCGAACGCGGCGGTGATCTCGTCGTGGATCGCCTCGACCTGGCGCGCGATGTCGCGGGCCAGCACTTCGTCGACGCCCGGCTTGTAGGTGATGACGAAGTGCTCGGTCTCGATGCGCTCGTGCTCGCGAAGCAGTTGCTCGACGAGGTGAAGCTGGTTGGCGGCGCGGCGATGAAACGGGTCCAGCCGCACCGCCCGCGCCAGCTCCGCCCGGGCCGCGTCGTCGTCGCCGGCCTGCATCAGCAGCAGGCCCAACTCGACGCGCGCCGCCGGGTCGTTGGGCTGGCGCTCGATCGCCTCTCGCAGCATCGCCTCGGCCAGCTCGTACTGCCGGGCCAGCGACAGGTAGCGCCCGGCCAGGTAGTGCGCCAACGGGTTGCCCGGGGCCAGCTCGTCGAAGCGCGCCAGCGCCGCGGCCAGGGCCGCCTCGTCGTGGCTCAGCGCCGCGGCGGCGACGTGAAGCGCCGCCAGCTCGCGCTGCTGCGGGTAGCGCTGAAGCGCCGGGGCCAGCGCCTCGCTCGCGCCCGCGGCGTCGCGCTGCACCAGGCGCATGTGGGCCTCGACGGCCGCGGCCAGCGGGTGCTCATCGTTGATGCGGCGCAGCTCCTCGATCGCCTCCTCGCTGCGGTCGAAGTCGAACGACCGCGCCGCCCGCACGCCCAGCAGGTACCAGGGCTCGCCGGCCTGGGGGTTGAGCGCCAGGGCCTCGAGCAGCGCGTCGACGCCCTGCCGCGTGTTGCCCTTGTCCAGCAGCAGCCGCCCCTCGGCGACGTACGCCGGCCAGTAGAGCGGGTCGTGCCGGTCGCGGGCCTCGGCCAGCAGGTTCACCGCCCGCTGGTAGTCCTGCGCCGGCCGGCCTTCAAGGGCCGCGAGCATCGTCAGCGCCTCGGCCAGCGCGGTCCACTCGATGGCCGGCGGCAGCTCGTCCGCGTCGCCCGGCGGGCGGTTGGCGTGGCGCATCGGGTCCAGCTCGCGCGCCGCCTCGCCCAGGCGCCCCATCTGCTCATGCGCCCGCGCCCGCAGCAGCCGCCCACGCACCGACGCGTCGTCG
>SKPT01000191.1 GCA_007119405.1 Phycisphaeraceae bacterium | reverse complement strand
GCCGCGGGCCCGGGGCGCTGGTTGCCGCCGGGGCGGGGCTGGGGGCAACGGTGATGGTGCTGCTGATGCTCAGCTACGGGCTGCTGCTGGTGGCGGCCCGGCCGGACGTGGCGCCGTTCGAGCTGTCCAACGCGTTGGTGAGCGTGCTGCTGGTGTTGAGCGTGGGGGGGATGTTGGCGGTGATGCTGGGCCTGCCGTGGCTGGTGCCGGGGCGTGGTCGTCAGCAGCGTCAGTTGGCGCTGCTGGCGGTGGCGGTGGGGGTGATCGCGGCGGCGATCGTGGGGCAGCGGACGACGATCGCGATGACCGAGGCGGTGCTGATCAAGGAGCCGGTGCCCCTGCGTCACAAGCTGATGATGCTGCCGGAGCGGCTGGAGGGCTGGGAGCTGTTCCGCGAGGACCCGCCGCTTTCGCGGGAGATGATCGAGGAGCTGGGCACGGACGAGTACCTGTCGCGGATCTACCAGGACAAGAGCTGGCCGGAGAATCAGCCGGGGGGTTACGTGCGTCTGCACATGACGTACTACACGGGCAAGGCGGACACGGTGCCGCACGTGCCGGACCGCTGCTTCGTGGGGGCGGGGATGGAGTTTGTCGGCCGGGGCCGGCAGACGCTGGAGCTGACCAGCCCGTACCTTGAGCCGGACCCGGAGAGCGAGAATTACCTGCACCATGCGACGCTTGAGTCGGTCGTGCGGATTCCCGATAAGCGTATCAACGCCACGCGCTTCACGTTCGCCCGGCCCGAGGTTCCCGGCAGCCGGGAGAACGTCTTTTACTTTTTCGTGGCCAATGGACGTTTCATGTCCACGCCCGAGGAGGTGCGCGTTGATGGGTTCAACCTGCGCGACCGCTATGCGTACTACGCGAAGGTGGAGCTGCAGGTGCTGGGGGTGGACGACGTGGATCTCGCGGCCGAGCGTGCCCAAAGCCTGCTCGACGCGGTGCTGCCGGAGGTGATGGCCATGCTTCCGGACTGGGTCGAGGTTCAGCGGGGCCTCTGGCCGGAGCCGGCGGCGCAGCAGTGAACCCGTGCCGGGGCCGCGAGGCTCTGGCGTTTAATCGAGAGTCGGAGGCTATATGCCCGGTCGTGTCAATACCCGTTTCGTGCTGATCCTCAGCACCAGCCTGGTGGTGTTGGTGGGGATGGTGGTCGGCTACTGGTTCGTGTTCGTGCATCGCAGCCCGGAGCAGCGGATCATGGCCGGGGACCAGGCGTTCGCCGAGGGCTACTACGCCCGGGCGATCGACGAGTATTCGCGGGCGATTCCGCGGGACCGGACGAACGTGGAGGTGATGGACAAGCACCTCGAGGCGCTGCGCCGCGTCGAGACGGACAACCACGTCAGCGCGCGCGAGTACCTGGAGTGGCGGCGGGGCACGAAGCAGCGGATCATGGAGCTGGACCTGGCCGACGACGAGCGGGTCGAGCAGCGTCTGGGCTTCGAGCATGGCCTGATCCGGCACGAGCTGAGCTCCTGGCGGGGTTTGCAGCAGTTGGCCGACGAGGTGCTGCGTGGCCACGGCGAGAGCCGGCCGGCGATGCTGTACCGCGCCATCGCGTTGACCGAGCAGCTTTCCGAGGACCTGTCGCGGCAGGATCAGTTGCGTTCGCGGCAGGAGCTGGAGCAGTTCCTCGAGCGGGAGCCGGACCACGCCGAGGCCCTGCACTACCTGGCGCGGTGGCACCTGTTTGAGGCGCGGCGGCTGGACCGGCCGGCACGCAGCCCGGAGCAGGCGGCCGAGCATCGCGAGCGGGCGCTGGAGCTGTCGCGGCAGATGCTCGAGGCGGACCCGGACGATCTGGATCGCCAGTACCGGCATCTGCAGGTGCTGCTTCTGGTCGACGAGCCGGACGAGACCGAGCCCCTGGTGCGCGAGCTCGAGGCCAGGCTGACGGAGGATCCGCAGCCGCCGCACATCGTGATGATGGTGGCCGACGCCCTGCGGCAGGTCGACCGGGAGCCTGTGGGTGAGGGCCAGTTGACGTGGGGCGTGGAGCGTGCGCGGGAGCTGCTGGAGACGGCGGCCGAGGCGCATCCCGACGCGGCCGAGTACCGCGCGGCGCTGGGCCGGCTGCACGCGATGCTCAACAACAACGCGAAGGCGATCGAGCACTTCGAGGCGACGCGGCAGATGACCGAGGCGGCGCCGGCGCTGGATTTCCTGGCCACGCGGCGGACGCGGCTGGACGCGTCGCTGCGTCTGGCGAACCTGCTGGTGCGCGAGGTGGCGATGGCCGGGGAGCAGGAGCGTGAGCCGATGATCGCGCGGATCGAGTCGCTGGCCAGCGAGGTGGCGCAGGACGTGTCGGAGGAGGCGCCGTCGGTGCTGCTGGTGCGGGGGAAGGTGGCGCTGCTGCGCGGGGAGTACGGGCGGGCGGCGACGTTGCTGGACCGCTCCAGCGAAGGCTACGCCCGGCGCAACCCCGAGCCGCTGCGTTTCGCCGCGGCGGTGTACGAACGGTTGGGCGACTGGGGGGCGGCGGCGGAGCGGTGGCAGCGCCTGCTCGAGCTGCAACCCAACGCCTTGCAGCCGCGGCTGCAGTTGGCGCAACTGCGTCGGCGGGCGGGCGAGCTGGACCGGGCCGAGACGCTGCTGCGCCCGGTGCTCCAGGCCCAGCCGGAGCACCCCGAGGCGAACCGGCTGCTGGCGGAGATCCTCATCGCCCGCGGGGAGATGGGCGACGCCACGGCGATCTATGACCGGCTGAACGTCGACGAGCTCGGGCCGGAGGCCCTGGCGCGGATGGTCGCGCTGTACATGAACCAGCAACGCGAGGACGAGGCCCGGGCGCTGCTCGAGCGGCGGCTGGACACGGACCCGGCGGAGCTGGCGGCGCTGCGGCTGCTGGCGGCGGTGGACGCGGAGCAGATGGACGAGCGCCTGGCCGCGGCCGAGGCCGCCGGCGGCGACGCGCGGGCCATCGAGCGCCTGCGCCAGCAGTTGGCGGGCGAGACGCCGGACATCGAGCAGATGATTGCCGAGGCCATCGAGCAGCAGGAGGATCCGATGCGTCGGCTGCTGCTGCGGGCGCAGATGGCGCGGCGGACGGGTGAGCACGAGGCGATGCACGAGGCCCTGACCGAGGCGATTGCCCTGGATCCCGAGCATCGGGCGCTGGTGGCGATGCGCTTCGAGGTGGCGCTGGAGGAGCAGGACTGGGACACGGCCGAGGCGATGGCCGAGGCGGCCCGCGATCGCGACCTGGACCTGGCCCGGGGGGCGTTTTACCGCGGTCGGCTGGCGATGGCGCGGGGGCAGTATCGCCAGGCGGCGGCGCAGTACCGCCAGGGTCTGTCGGCGCGGCCGGTGTTCTCCGAGGGCTACCGCCAGCTCGGCGACGCCCTGCGCCACGCCGGCGACCTCGCCGAGGCCCTGTCGGCTTACGAGACGGCGCTGGAGCAGCGCCCGGACAACACGGCGGCGATGCGTGGGCTGGCGATGGTCCACGACGGCCGGGGCGAGGTCCGCCAGGCGCTGGAAGCGATGCGCGAGGCCCTGCGTCACGGCGGGCTGCGCGACGAGCGGCTGATCATGGCCTACCTGGACTACGAGCAGCGGCACGGGGACCCGGAGCGCGCCCTGGCGATGCGCCAGCGCCTGGCCGAGAACCTGCCCGAGCACCTGGACAACGAGCGCGGGCGGGCGCTGCTGCTGGCGAAACTGGGCCGGCATGATAACGCCCTGGCCTCGGCGCAAGAGTTGGTCGAGCGACACGGCCACAGCCGCCAGACCGTGGAGGTGCTGGCGGAGGTGCATCGCCTGGCGGGGCAGGTCCAGCAGGGGGCCAACGAGATCCGCAGCTTCGTGCGCAGCCGCGGCGACGACGTCGAGGCCGAGGACTACGTGCTGCTGGCGCGTTACGGCCTGGCGGTGGAGGCGGGGCTGGAGCAGGTGGTGGCTGCGTACGAGCGGGCGCGGGCCCTGGAGGACCCGCAGCGCCAGGCGGTGACGCGCGAGCTGGCGGACCTGCTTTTCAGCCGCGGGCGGATGGCCGAGGCGCTGCCCTACTACCAGCAGCTTTACGAGCAGTTCGGCCGCGACGAGACGAACGTGGCGATGCGCTACGCCGAGACGCTGATCCGGGCCGAGCGGCTGGACGAGGCGGCGCAGGTGCTTGCCGAGGCGCCCAGTTCGGCCCAGCGTCTGGCGTTGCAGGGGGTGGTGGCGCGGCGGCAGGGGGATCTGGACCGGGCCGAGCAGTTGCTGGAGCAGGCGATCCGGCAGGACGACAGCTCGCCGCAGCTCTACTACGAGCGGGCGATGGTGCGGCTGGAGCGTGGCGGGGAGGTGTTCCCGGCGATGGAGGATCTGGAGGCGGCGCTGGCGCAGCGGCCGGGGCTGACGCAGGCGCGTCAACTGCTGGTGCGGCTGCACATGGGTCGGGGTGATTTTGACGAGGCGCGTCGGCAGCTTCGGCGGATGCTCGAGCACGAGCCGGAGAACATCGGCGCGCGGCGTCTGCTGGCCGAGCTCTACGTGGCGCAGGGGGACACGGGCTCGGCGCTGAGCCTGATCGAGCAGGCCGAGGCCGGCTCGGGCGGTGGGGCCAACTGGGCGCAGGTGCGTGCGGAGCTGCTGATGCAGCGGCAGCAGCCGGGGCAGGCGGTCGAGGCGTGGCGGCAGGCGGTGGCGAATCAGGCGTCGGAGACGACGGTGCTGGGCCTGGCCGAGGCGCTGATCCGCAGCGGGCAGGCGTCGCAGGCG
>SKPT01000295.1 GCA_007119405.1 Phycisphaeraceae bacterium | reverse complement strand
CTGACTTCCTCGCCCCCTCCTCGCCCCCGCCTTGCCCCCGCCTTGCCGCGTCGTGGCGATGCGGAAAGTGAAGGCGTTGCCGGGGCCTGTCCGATGCGATACAAGAGGGGGCGGGGTGCCCGGGCATGGGACGCCTGGTCGAGCGAGACTCATTGAGGAGCCTGTGATGACGTTGAGCACGAAGCAGATACTGGCTGGCGCGTTGAGCCTGGCGTTGCTGGGCGTGGCCGGTTGCACGACGGATCGCGGTCCGCGGCCGGAGCTGGGCTCGGTTCCGCCGCCGACGCCCGCCGAGGAGCCGTTCGAGCCCGCGGGCGCGGACGAGGGCGAGGGCTACGCCTACGCCAACGACACCGCGCCGGTGGCGATCGAGGATGATCGCGAGATGGGCGGCGGGTCGGGCACGTACGTGGTCCAGCGTGGCGACACGCTCTGGTCGATCGCCAGCCGGGAGCTGGGCGACGGGCAGCGGTGGCGCGACATCCGCGACGCGAACCCGCGGATCGACCCGGACAACCTGCCGGTCGGCGCGGAGCTGCGGCTGCCGCGTTGACGGGGGAGCGGGGGTCGGGGATCCGGGATCGGGGTTCCGCGGACGCAGGCCGCCAGGGTCGCCGTGCGCGGTTTATTGGCGGGCAGCCGATCACCGGGGGCGGCGTTTTGATGCGGCGCCGCGACAGCACAAGCAGCAGGGCAAGGCCGGGTGCCACACAGGACGCCGAAGGCTGCTGTGTGCGATCACCGGTGGGCCGACGCAACACACAGCACCCGGCGGGGATGGCGGGCATCGATGCGACGATCACGACGCGTCGTCGAGGTTCCATCACATGCCGCCGCCCCGGGACCACCGGTCCCGGCTTTACACGCTCACGCTTCGAGCTGCGGTCGGGTGGGCTCGGGCCAGTCGACGTGGAAGAAGCGGCCGCGGGGCTGGTCGACGCGTTCGAAGGTGTGGGCGCCGAAGTAGTCGCGTTGGGCCTGGAGCAGGTTGGCGGGCAGGACGGCGCTGCGGTAGCCGTCGAAGTAGGCCAGGGCGCTCATGAACGCGGGGGCGGGCACGCCGTGCTCGGCGGCGAGGGCGACGACGCGTCGCCAGGCGGCCTGGCCGCTGTGCAGGGCGGAGGCGAAGTAGTCGTCGAGCATGAGGTTGACGAGGTTGGCGTCGCGCTGGTAGGCCTCGGTGATCTTCTGGAGGAAGCGGGCGCGGATGATGCAGCCGCCGCGCCAGATGCGGGCGATGGTGGCGAAGTCGAGGGTCCAGTCGTACTCGTTCTGGGCCTCGCGCATGAGCTGGAAGCCCTGGGCGTAGGCGCAGATTTTGGAGCAGTAGAGGGCTTCGCGGATGGCGTCGATGGTCTGGGCGCGGTCGCCCTTGAACGCGCCGCCGGGGCCGCGGAGCCCCTTCGCGGCGGCGACGCGCTCGTCCTTGAGGGCGGAGAGGCAGCGGGCGAAGACGGCCTCGGCGATGGCGTTGGCGGGGATGCCCATGTCCAGGGCGCTGACGGAGGTCCACTTGCCCGTGCCTTTCTGGCCGGCGGTGTCGAGGACCTGGTCGACGAGGAAGCGGCTGGGGTCGGTGGGGTCGCGCTGCTGGAGGATGTCGGCGGTGATCTGGATGAGGAAGGAGTCGAGGTCGCCTTCGTTCCAGTGGCTGAAGACGTCGCTCATCTCGTCGGCGCGCATGCCCAGGAGCTGCTTCATGAGCATGTAGGCTTCGCAGATGAGCTGCATGTCGATGTACTCGATGCCGTTGTGGACCATCTTGACGTAGTGGCCGGCACCGTCGGGGCCGATGTGGGCGGTGCAGGGATCGCCTTGCGTGATGGGCTTGCCGGGGGCGTAGTCCTCGATGGGCTTGCCGGTGTCGGGGTCGACCTTGGCGGCGATGGCGCGCCAGATGGGTTCGAGGTGTTTCCAGGCGTCGGGGTCGCCGCCGGGCATGAGGCTGGGGCCGAAGCGGGCGCCCACTTCGCCGCCGGAGACGCCGGTGCCGATGAAGAGCAGGCCCCTGGCCTTGAGGTCTTTTTCGCGGCGGATGGTGTCGGTCCACTGGGCGTTGCCGCCGTCGATGATGATGTCGCCCTTTTCGAGCAGCGGGACGAGGCCGTCGATCACGGCGTCGGTGGGCTTGCCGGCCTGGACGAGGATGACGATTTTTCGCGGGCGCTTGAGGGTTTTGGCGAAGTTTTCGAGCGTCTCGCAGCCGACGAGCCGGTCGTGCGACGGCTCGTTGGCGTTGGCGTAGTCGATGAAGTCGGTCATCTTGGAAGTGGTGCGGTTGTAGACCGCGACGGTGTAGCCGTGGTCGGCCATGTTGAGCACGAGGTTCTGGCCCATGACCGCGAGCCCGATCAACCCGATATCCGCCTGCTGCTTTGCCATTGCTTTCAATCCTCGATCGTGGGATCAGCCACGAATGAACACGAATGAACACAAAAAAAGGCGAATGAGGAAGCCAGGAAGCCAGGAGAGAAGGCAAGTGGGCCTTGTCTCTCCTGGTTTCCTGGCTTGCTCATGCTCTTCTATTGGTGTTTATTCGTGTTCATTCGTGGCTATTCTCTCGTCTTAAAACTTGTTCGCCTGGATGAAGTCTTCCTTGCCCGCGAGGTAGTTCAGGATGTTGTGCGTGGCGCGCAGGGCCTGGCGTTCGACGCTCTCGAAGGTGCGGCTGCCGACGTGGGGGGTGACGATGACGTTGTCGATGTCCTGGAAGACGTGGGGGGCGTCGATGGGCTCGTGCTCGAGGACGTCGGTGGCGTAGGCCTTGAGCCGGCCGGCCTTGCAGGCGTCGGCGACGGCGGGCTCGTCGATGAGCGTGCCGCGGGCGGTGTTGATGAGGATGGCGTCGTGCTTCATCAGGGCGATGCGGCGCTGGTTGATGAACCTGCGCGTCTCGTCGTTGCTGGGCATGTGCAGGGAGACGACGTCGGCCTGCCGAAGCACGGACTCGGGGTCCTGGCAGCGGTGGACGTTGTAATCGCGGGCGAAGTCGTCGTCCCAGTAGACGTCGAAGGCGACCGCCTGCATGTCGAAGGCGCGGGCGCGTTTGATGAGCTCCTTGCCGATGCGGCCCATGCCCAGGACGCCGAGGGTCTTGTTCGCAAGTTCGCTGCCGGTGATGCGTTTCCACTGGCCGTCCTTGACGGTGCGCATGTGGGGCCAGAAGTGCTTGCTGGCGGCGATCATCAGGCCGATGGCGTGCTCGGCGACGGTGGTGTGGTTGACGCCTGGGGTGAAGAGGACGGGGATTTTGTTTCGCGTGGCGTGCTCGACGTCGATGGAGTCCAGGCCGATGCCGTACTTGGCGATGACCTTGAGCGGGGTGGGGGCGGCGAGGGCGGCGTCGATGACGTTGGCGGTGATGGCGTCGTCGCCGTTGAGCAGGCCGTCGAACCCGGCGTGGTCGGCGATGAGCTGGAGCATGTCGGCCTCGGGCAGGGGTCCGCGCGCGCGGACGATCTCGTGGCCGGAGCCGTCGAGCAGGGCGTGGTGGGCGCCGGGGGTGTCCTGGTAGCTGGTGGTGGTGAGCAGGATTCGCATCAGGGTCGTCTCCGTCGCGGGCGGGCGCACCACACGGCCGGGCGCGCCCGCGACAACCGTGCAGCACGTCCCTCCAGACATCACCACCGCGAGGGGCGGCGACCGACGACCTCCGTGCTGGGCGACTGACGAAAATAGCCCCTGGCAGCGCCATGTCAAACCGGCAGGGTGTGCTTGCGTGGGTGCCCGGGGCGGGGCGTTGCGTGCGTCTGGATCATGGGGCGAAGCGCTGGCGCAGCTCCGGCGGCAGCAGGGGGCAGGCTTCCGGGGGCGGGGCGAAGAGGCGATGGCGCACGGCGGCGATGGCATCGTAGGCGAGATCGCGCACCGGCCGGGGCAGGAGCGAGGCGACGCCCGCCAGGGCGCGCCAGAGCCCGCCCAGCCGGGCCAGCACGTGCAGCGTGGCGGCGGAGCGCAGCAGCAGCGGCCCATCCTCGCGGCGGAGGAGGACGGTGTCGGGGAGGGCGTGGCGCTGGTCGGCGGGCACGAGCTCGCGGAAGCGTTCGCCGCCGAGCGGGGCGAAGTCGAAGCGGTCGCCGGCGGGATCCTCGGCGAGGATGAAGCGGACGAAGCGGTGGCACAGGCCGCAATGCCCGTCGTAGAAGAGGGTTTCGCGCTGGCCGGCGCGTCGCGGCGGGACCCAGGCGGGGTCGAAGGTGAGGAGGTAGGCGGGCAGGAGCGCGGCGGCGAGGGTGGTGTGTCCGGCCAGGGGGAGGATGAGGAGGCTGGCCGCCGCCGCGGCCGCCCAGCCCAGGGGCCGGCTTGCGCGCATCAGGGCCAGGGGTCCCATCGCCAGCCAGGCGGCGACGACCAGCCAGGTCGCGGCCCGGGCGGCGGGGTCGGGCAGCGTGAGGAATGGTCCATCGATGAACAGCGCCTCGCCCAGGCGCCAGGGCTGCTGGCGGGCCAGCGCCAGGGCCCAGGCCAGGTGAGCCAGGGCGACGACGCACCAGATGCCGGCCGCGGCCCAGGGGGTCATGCGCCAGTCGCCGGCGGGGTCGAGTCGGCCGCGGGCGGCGAGCGAGCCGTAGGGTCGCGGCGGCACGAGCAGATGGGCGAGCAGGGCGACGAGCAGGGGCCAATCCCACCCGGCCCAGCCGGCGGTGAGCACGGGCCGGCCCGCCAGGCCGAGCGTCGCGGCGAGGGCGACGATGAGCAGCACGGCGGCGAGGCGGG
>SKPT01000151.1 GCA_007119405.1 Phycisphaeraceae bacterium | reverse complement strand
CAAACTCGTCTGCTGCCATCACGGTGCGCGCTTCGACCTCGAGACGGGCCGGCCCACCCTGCCCGCGCTCAAGCCGCTGGCGCGGTTCGCCGTCGAAATCGAGGGCGAAGACGTCTACGTGACCCTGGACTGAGCCGCGCCGCGGCGAGACGCCGACGCGCTGCGGCTCACCGCACCAGCACCGTCACCGACGCCTGGACGTGGTCGGGGGCGAGTCCCTCGCTGGTCTTGAAGGTGATCCCCACGCGCTGCACCGGCAGCTCGACGATGGCTGCCACCGAGCGGGTGATCGCGGCGCGCTGCGGCGCGAGTTTCGGCTCGTCCAGTACGACGACACCGGCGACGTTCACCACCGTCGCCACACCGGCCGCGCGCAGCATGGCGCGCACGCTCGCGAGCATCTCGGTCGAGTCGAAATCGAGCCACAGGTCGTCGGTATCGGGGAAGTGCTGGCCGATGTCGCCGAGCCCCGCGGTCGCGAGCAAGGCGTCGGCGAGCGCGTGCAGCAAGACGTCGCCGTCGGAGTGCGCATCAGCTCCGCGGGGGGCGTCGATGACGACGCCGCCGAGCACGAGCCGGCGACCGGCGATGAGCCGGTGCGAGTCGAGGCCGTGGCCGACGAGGGAGGGCGTTGGCATGCGGCGATCATACGTGGGCTGGCGCACGGCCGGTCGGGCGCCGCCCTTGCGCGTACGCCTCGCGGCGTGAGAGCATCACCGGCGTGTCGTTCCCCTGGGGCGTCCTCACGTTGATCGGCATCACCGTCGTGTGGGGGACCACCTTCGTGGTGGTCAAGGAGTCGCTCGCAACCATCCCGGTGCCGCTGCTGCTGGCGCTGCGCTTCTCGCTCGCCGCGGCCTGCTTCGCGTTCGTGCGCTTCGACCGCCGCGCGCTGATGCCGGCGCTGTGGCTGGGCCTGCTCGCCTTCGCCGGCTTCGCCACGCAGACGTTCGGCCTGTCGATCACCAGCGCCTCGCGTTCGGCCTTCATCACCGGCTTCGCCGTGGTCCTCACGCCGGTGGTGGCGTCGATCTGGTTCCGGCAGCGCATCGCGGCCCGTGTCTACCTGGCCGGCACCGTGGCGCTCGCGGGGCTGGCGCTGCTGACGCTGCGCGGCGGCGATGGCCAGGGCATCAACGCCGGCGACGTCTGGACCCTCGGCACCGCGCTGACCTACGCGCTCTACGTCGTCTACCTCGGGCAGGTGGCGGGCCGCGCCTCGGCGGCTTCACTGGCCGGCATGCAGCACATCCCCATGGCGCTCTTGGCGTGGCTCTGGGCGGCGCCCCAGCTCGGCGCGCTCGCCGCCGTGCCGGCCAGCACCTACCTGGCGATCGTCTACCTGGCGCTGGTCGCGACCGCGCTCGTGGCCTGGCTCCAGACCCACGCCCAGCGGGTGGTGCCGGCGCCGCTCGCGGCGATCATCTTCGTGCTCGAACCGGTGTTCGCCGCGCTGTTCGCCTGGTGGATGGTGGGCGAGGTGCTGGGCCCGCTCGGCTGGCTCGGGGGCGTCCTGGTGGTGCTGGCGATGCTGGTGAGCGAGCTGCGCGTCCACCTGCCGTGGCGGCGGGCGCGGCGCGGCGCCGCTCGCGTCCGCTAGCGCCGCCACCTAGCGCCGCCGCGGCGCCGCGTGAGGACGCAGCCGGCTGTCGCCAAGTGCAGTCCTTTACTGCGGTAGTTGCGTGTGTGTAGTACGAGGCTCGGCCCATGATCAAGGCCCCGACGCGTTGGAGAAGCGGCTCGAACGCGCTCATGTGGGTCTGGTCGGAGGGTCTTTTCGGGGCGCTGCGGCGCACCCTGGAGGAGGAGAGATGGGAGCACGGCGATGGGGATGGATGGTCCTGCTGGCGGTGCTGGTCGCCTGCAGCCCGATGCAAGACGAGCTGGCCGACGTCGGACACTGGACCGACTTCGACGACAGCTCGTCGATCTTGGCGGAGTTCGCCGATGAAGAGGGCGTCAGCACGCTCGCGGCGGGCCCCGAGCGCTACATCCTGAGCCGCAACGGCTCGATCCGCAATCTGGAGGCGTTCGTGCGGCGCCAGGGCGACACCCTCGTGCAGCACCTGCCCGAGGCCGGCTTCGCGGTGGTGGAGACCAGTGCGCCCGCCGCCTACCGGCGCTTCGCCGACGTCGTGGTGCGCGACGTGGTCGTGGAGTGGCGCGAGCCGACCACCACCTTTGCCTTCGAGTCCGAGGTGGGCGACCCGCCGTTCTCGGGCTCGGCCGATTTCTTCTTCGACCTGCAGTGGGGACACGTGCCGGTGCGGGCGACGGCGGCGTGGAGCGCCGGCGTTCGCGGTGAGGGCGTGCGCGTGGCCGTGATCGACGGCGGCTTCGACCTCACCCATCCCGATCTGGTGCCCAACATCAACTTCGAGTTGTCGCTCAACTTCGTCGACGGTGAGACGTTGCAGTACGCCTTGCCCGATCCCTTCAGCCACGGGGCGCACGTCGCCGGCACGATCGCCGCGGCGCAGAACGACTTCGGCATCATCGGCGTCGCGCCCGACGCCGAACTCGTGCTGCTCAAGGCGCTCGGTGATGCGGGCTCGGGTAGCTTCGCGGACGTTGGCGCAGCGATGGTCTACGCCGCCGACGTCGGGGCCGACATCGCCAACATGAGTCTTGGCGCTGCCATCCCACAGCGCGGCGTCCCCGGCGACATCACGGCCCGCGAGGTCGCCGAGTTGCGCGTCTTCATGCAGCGTGTCGCCAACTACGGCACCTGGAAGGGCACGCTGTACGTGACCTCGGCCGGCAACAGCGCCCTCGACCGCGACAAGACCGCCGACCTGCTGGTGCTGCCGGCCGACATCAACCGCGTGGTGAGCGTCTCCGCCACCGCGCCCATCGGCTGGGCCACCGACCCGCTGGACACCTTCCTCGAGAACCTGGCGAGCTACTCGAACTACGGCCGCTCGGCCATCGACGTCTCGGCGCCGGGCGGCGACTTCGTCTACCCAGGTAACGAGAACTGCACCGTGGCCGGACTGCTTCGCCCCTGCTGGGTCTTCGACCTGGTCTTCAGCACCGGCAACGGCAGTTGGTACTGGTCGGCCGGTACCAGCATGGCCGCGCCGCACACCAGTGGTGTGGCGGCGTTGATCCTGAGCGAAAGCCCCTCGCTCAGGGGCAACCCGGCCCGCTTGTCGCAGGAGCTCTACCGGCGCGCCGAGAGCATCGGGCAGCGCGGTCAGGATCCGGACCACGGCCGCGGGGCCACGCGCAGCGGTTACTAGCCGTAGGCTGCGCCCGGCGCCCCGACCCGTTCGTGCGCCGCCGGCGCGATGACGTCGAATGAGCCTGAGGAGTCGGGCCCGCCACCCCATGGCGGGCCCGTTGCTCGATGACGCGACGCAACGCGGTATCTGTGTCGTGCGTGGAACCACATCGTCGCCTGAGCATGGATGGCATGACGACCCACGTCGATCAGGACCCAAGGCGTAGGGCCGGGACGACACGACACGTGACCGGTGTGTACCGGGTCTTGGCGGGGGCGTATCGGGGCGTTCGAGGGCCCGGACGACGCCGCCCGGCAGCGCTTCGAAGTCATCAACATGAGCCTGGGCGCACTCGTGAGCTTCGGGCCGGACCAGAACAACCGAGACGTGGCAGCCATCCGCAGCGCGACGAAGCGCGTCAACGACCGCGTTCTGCGCGCCGGCACGGTCATCGTCGCGTCGGCCGGCAACGATGCATTCGACCTCACGAGGCCTGCGCTCAACCTACCCGGCGGCACGCCGGGCATCATCGACGTGGGTGCGACGGGAGTCCGCCCCGACCCGATCTACCCGCAGCCGGGCTCCTACGACGTGTTGGCGTTCTACTCGAACGTCGGCGCGCCCGTCGACATCGTGGCACCGCACGTCGCCGGCGCGGCCGGCCTGCTGCGCGACGCCGAGCCGAGGCTGAACCCCAGGCAAGTGGACGCGAGACTGCGGCAGACGGCCGATCGCATCGGTCACCGCCTCACCTTCGGCCACGGCATGGTCGATGCCGACGCCGCGATCCGCTGACGGAGAGCCGACCGAACGTTCCGGTGCCCAGCTGAACCGGGCGGGGCCACACGCGACGACGCTCGCGGCCCCGCCCGGTCGACAGCGTCGGTCAGACATGCTCGAGCGCACGTGTGTCAACATGGCTCGACGTGAGCCTGTCGGAACTGCTGCACAGTCGCAGCCGCCGTCCCCTCAACCCTGCCCAGGCGGTCGTCCTGGCCTTCCTCGGTGCCATCGCCGCAGGCACGGTCTTGCTGCGGTTACCGCTCGCCCACGCCGCTGGCACCGAGCACGGTTGGTTGACGGCGCTGTTCACGGCGACCAGCGCCGTGTGCGTCACCGGCCTGATCGTGGTCGACACCGGTAGCGCCTGGTCACATTTCGGCCAAGTCGTCATCGCGGTCCTCATCAAGACCGGCGGCATCGGGATCCTGTCGCTCGGCGCGCTCGTCGCGCTCGCGACCGGGCGCCGCCTAGGGTTCACCGACCGCCAGCGCCTGCAAGCCCAAACGAACGCTCTCACCGTGGGCGGCATCGTGCGCTTCGTGCGCTCCCTGCTGCTCTTCACCACCGGCGCGGAGCTCTTGGGCGCGCTCGTCCTGTGGCCGCTCCTGATGCGGACCAACGACGCTGGCAGCGCGGCCTGGTCGGCGCTGTTCCATGCCGTGAGCGCGTTCAACAACGCCGGTTTCTCGCTGTACCCGGACAGCATCGCAGGCT
>SKPT01000294.1 GCA_007119405.1 Phycisphaeraceae bacterium | reverse complement strand
GTCGCGGCGTTCGCCTACTTCATCGCCCGGCCGATCTCGCTGAGCCTGGGCCTGGCGCCGATCCTGTTCGTGATCCTCGGCAGCGTGCTGGTGGGCCGGGGCGTGCTGGTGTCCACCGACCGCTACGAGCCGAGCAACATGAACTTCTTTCGCCTCGGTGCCTACGCGGCGGTGATCGCGCTGATCTTTTACAACGGCCGGGCCTACTACCTGGAGGTGGTCAAGGGCGGCCTGGGTCTGGCCGGATCGGAGCTGGTCACCCCGGCGGTGCGCTGGGCCAGCCGGGCGATGGTGCTTTTCGCCGCGGCCGGCGGCGTGTTCTACTGGGCGGGCGGCCTTTCGCCGCTGGTGGCGGCAGTGCTGGTGGTGCTGGTGATGGGCACGTGGCTGGTGCTGGCGCGGATCACCAGCGAGACGGGCATGTTCCTGCTGGCCGGGCCGTTCCTGCCGCTGGGCATCATTCCCGCGCTGTTCGGCGAGGTCGCCCTGGGGCCGACGCAGATGCTGCTGCTGGGGGTGATCGGCTTCATCCTGCTCGGCGATGCGAAAGAGTCGCTGATGACCTACATCGTCAACGGCCTGGAGATGCGCCGCCGGCTGTCGCCGCGCCCGGCCGGGCGCACCGGCGCCGTCGCCATCGTCCTGGCCGTGATGGTGGTGCTGGGCGCGATCGTCGCGGGCGTCGTGAGTGTGAGTCTGCACTACGAGCACGGCACCGGCAGCGGCGGCACCTGGTGGGCCGCCGAGCATGGCGCGGCGTTTCGCGGCTTCGACCACACGGCCCGGTTGATCACCGAGCTGCTGGCCTGGGATCGGCTGGGCGAGGCGGTCGGGCTCAACGACTGGCAACGCCTGGCCAGGCTGCGCCCCGACGGGACAATGCTCGCCTGGGCCATGCTCGGCGCGGCCCTGGTCGCGGGCACCGCGCTGGCGCGCCTGCGAATCCCCGGCTGGCCGCTGCACCCGGTGGCGTTCCTGCTCATGGGCACCTGGGGCATCAACATGCTCTGGGCGTCGTTCCTGCTGGGCTGGCTGATCAAGACCGGCGTCGTACGCCTGGGCGGGGAGCGGGCGTACCTCGTCGGGCAACCGCTGGCGGTGGGCGTGATCGCCGGCGAGCTGCTCGGCGGGCTGTTCTGGATCGCCGTGGGGATCCTCTACTACGCCGTGACCGGCCAGCGGCCGGAGGACTATTCCATCTTCCCCGTCTGATCCGCGCCGCGGCGCGTGAACATGAAGACCCAGTCCTCGGCATCCGGCAGCGCGGGGCTGAACCAGAAGCCGCCATCACATGCGCCCATCTCCTGCCAGCTCCCGTCGCGCGGGTTGAAGCGCTGGATGTCATAAACGCCGCGGCCGAGCTTGACGCAGGCCGTGCCCCCGGCGGGCAGGTAGACGACGTAGCGGCCTTCATCCTCGGCCAGGGCCCAGGCTTCGGTGATGGGCATCGGCTCGCCGGCGTTGGTGTAGTAGGCGATCTCGCCCCTGGCGGGCTGGTAGCTGTGCACGCATTCGTTGCACGGCTCGAGGCGCCACCAGTCGAACGACGTGAAGAACTCGACCATGTGGCGATAGCCGTGGAACATGGTCATCGTCTCGTCGCCGCGGCCGGTGATCCACCCGCCGCCGGTGTCTTCGTTGACCCCGCCGCCGGTCTTGGCGTGCTCGCCCGCGGTCTGGTAGCACCCGGCCATGGCCAGCTCCCACGCGCAGCGTCGGCGCGTCTCGGCGCTGCGGTGGCCGGGGAAACGCTCCCACAGCCGCTCGTAGCCATACTCCTCGTTGATCTGCGGGATCACGCGGCCGCTGGCGTGCTGCTTGCGGCGGTATTCGTTGAAGCGGGCGTTGAGCCCGGCGTCCCAGTCCTGGATGAGCTGCATGTCGTTCCAGTGCTTGTGATAGATCTTGTTGTGCACGCCGAGCAGGTGGCCGTAGGGGTCCAGGCGATCCCGGATCATCATCGCCATGTGGTCGGTCCAGAAGCCGTTGCGGTGAAAGTCATGCTCGTTGCCCAGGTCCCAGGTGACATTGGAAAAGGCTGCGAAGCGGTCCACGGCGTAGCGGTAGTAGCGCAGCTCGTCCTCGCCCTCGGCCACAAAAGGCGTGTTCAGGTCCTGGGCGCCGATGAAGAAGATCACGCTGATGATCACGTCGCGCTCGCGGGCGTGCATGAGCAGGCGCTCGAACTTCTGCCAGTAGGCGACGTTGAAGCGGGTCAGGTCGAACTCGGGCACCTCGTCGTCGGGGAACTTCGCCTGCCAGGGATTCAGGCGCAGCGAGTAGGCGTCGTGGTTGACCACCGGCTCGCCCCAGGGCCGGTCACCGTTGCGGCCGTACAGCAGCGTGCGGATGCGGTTGACCTTGAGCGAGGCCAGGCGGTCAATGGCGCCGGCGATGACGGCGTCATCGCGAAAGCCGGCGAGGAAGTAGGCGGTCGTGCCGTTCCAGAAGTAGTGCTCGCCGGTGCCCTCCCAGATGAAATGGTTGGGGTGGTCGGGGTCGAGGCGGAGCAGGCCCTTGCGCTGGCTGGGCCGGGCGTCGAATGAGCCCTCGAAGCGCTCGCTGTCGCCGTCGGCGCTCTGGCAGGTCACGTTGTAGCGGTACCGGCCGGGCTGGCGCGCGAGGAAGCGGGCCTTGAGGACGCTGCCATCGGGGCTGTCCACGAACCCGCCGACGGGCGTGGGCGGGTCGCCTTCGCGGGCGAAGGAGCCGGTGATTCGCAGGTCGGTGAAGGGGTTCGCCGGTCGCGGGCCGGAGGGCTGGATGACCAGCTCGGCGAAGTCGTTGGCGTCGACGGTGCTGCGGGTTAAGGTGGCGGTCATGGTCATGCTCTGCGGCGAAGCTTTGCTCCGGATGGTTTCTCCCGCCGGTGCCACGGCTTGTCCGGCGGATCAAGCCATGACCCATATGGACCATAGATTAACCAACATCCGACCGCGCCGACAGCCAGGCGGCCAGCCCCACGCCCGGCCACCCCGGCCCATCTCATCTAACAGGCGGGTATAAATGATATTATGCGCAGAAAGGCCCCGGTTCTCCGTCCGTGATGCCTGAGGTCCGGGCGCGCTGCTGTGGATCAGCATGGCTCCCTTATGGTAAATTCCCGTCGCGGTCGCTGCGTGGCGCACGGGCGGCGTGTTCGGCAGAGGACGATGAACGATGTTTTGCTGGTCAGGAGCCGATCGATGAGCGTGGAGCAAGCGATGCGACCTGTGCCCCTGGCCGCCGGGCCGGTCTCGGCGGTGTTCGAGCCCGACAGCGCGTTCCTGCGCTACGTGCAGGTGGACGAGCGGGAGATGATCCGCGGCGTGTACGCGGCCGTGCGCGATCACAACTGGGGCACGGTGCCGATCGCGGTGGGTGACCTGACGCATCGGCAGGACGATGAAGGCTTCGAGCTCGCCTTCACCGCGCATCACCGCCAGGGTGAGATCGACTTCACCTGGGCCGGCCGGATCGTCGGCGCGGCCGATGGCACCATCACCTATACCTTCGACGGCCAGGCGAACACCAGCTTCAAGCGCAACCGCATCGGCTTCTGCGTGCTGCATCCGCGCGACGCGACGGGGGCGCGCTGCCGGGTCACGCGCGTCGATGGCTCGCAGGTCGAGGATCGTTTTCCCGAGCTCATCTCGCCGCACCAGCCTTTCCTGGACATGCGGGCGATCGAGCACGAGGCGGCTGAGGGGCTGTGGTGCCGCGTGGTGATGGAGGGCGAAACGTTCGAGATGGAGGACCAGCGCAACTGGATCGACGCCTCGTTCAAGACGTACTGCACGCCGCTGGCGCTGCCCTTCCCCGTGGACGTGTCGGCTGGGGATCGGGTGCAGCAGAAGGTGACGATCGAGCCCATCGTCGATCGCGCCGCGCGCCCGGCGGCGTCGGCGCCGACTGCTGATCGAGTGGTGGAGCTTGCGGTGGACGAGGCGTCGACGCATCGGCTGCCGCGGCTGGGCCTGGAGCTGACGCCGGGGCACGAGCATACGCCCGCGGAACTGGAGCGCTTGCGCCCGCTGAAGCCGGCCCACGTGCGGGCGGAGCTGCGCCTGGACGCGCCCGACTGGCGCACGCATCTCGAGCATGCGGCGCAAACGGCAACGCAGCTCAACGCCCGGCTCGAGCTGGCGAGCTTTTTCTCGCCTTCGCACGACGCGGAGCTGGCGTCGCTGGGCGAGGCGCTGCGTGAGCTGGCAACGCCGCTGGCGCGCGTCATCGTCCTGCATCGCGAGCACAAGACGACACCTGACGACCTGGCGCGGGCGGCCGGCGAGGTGCTGGGTGAGCGCGCCAACTGCTTCGTAGGCACCGACGCGTTCTTTACCGAGCTCAACCGCGAGCCACCAAATGTTCGCGCTGCGACGGGTTTGGCGGGGGTGGCGTTTTCGACCAACCCGCAGGTGCACGCCTTTGACGACGCCTCGCTCATCGAGACGCTCGAGGCTCAGACGGACGTGGTGCGTACGGCCCGCTCCCTGGCGGCCGGCGGGCAGGTGGCGGTTTCGCCGGTGACGCTGAAGATGCGCTGGAACCCCAACGCCACGGCCCCACCTGCGCCGACGCCGCCGGGCGAGCTGCCCGCGGACGTGGACGGGCGCCAGCGCGAGCCGATCACCGCCGTGTGGACGCTCGGCAGCGTCAAGTACCTGGCCGAGGCGGGCGCCGACAGCGTGACGTACTACCGCACGGTGGGCCTGCGCGGCGTGATGGAGCGCGAGGCGGGCAGCGAGG
>SKPT01000327.1 GCA_007119405.1 Phycisphaeraceae bacterium | reverse complement strand
GCGGTGGAGACGCCGACGGACTTCAACATGTTCAGCGTGGACTCGTTCGAGGGCGAGCTGGATGCGGAGCAGGCGGGGCAGGTGACGCCGCACGTGCGTGAGGCGTGGGCCCAGCGTGCGGATGCGGCGGGGCCTGTGGTGTGGGTGTATCCGTACGACGAGTATCACGAGATGCTGGAGGCGGCGTCGCCGTCGCTGGGTGACGTGTTCGCGCATGACTGGTTCATCTGCCGGGCGATCGACGAGGGGCTGCCGGTGTCGACGGTGTGCAGCAGCGACCGGTTCGTGGAGCTGGCGGGTGCGGGCCGGCTGCCGGAGGCGGTGTACGTGGTGCCGGCGCCGCTTGGTGCGGACTGGGCGTATGGGCGGGCGCTGCTGGAGCATGTCAAGGCGGGGGGGCGGGCGATTGTTTATGGGTGTCTGGGCAGCGCGGGCGATGCGCTGCGCGAGGCGCTGAGGGTTGAGCTGGCTGAGCCTGTCGAGGGTGAGTTTGCGATGGCGTCGCAGCGTTTGGCGGAGGATGAGGTGGCCCAGCCGGACGCCGAGGTGGTGGTGGACGACCCGGCCAATGCGGCGATCGGGTATGCGGGCTTGACGGCGCAGCCGAGCGTGCGGGCGGCGGATCGGCCGCTGATCCATCGCGCGGGGGTGAGCGGCGGGGGGATTCGCGAGTCGGCCGAGGGCGAGCACGTGCGGACGACGGTGACGCGCGGTGGCGAGGCGCGGGCGTACACGATCTGCCGCGACGTGGGCAAGGGGAGGCTGGCGTGGCATCGCGGGACGGTGTCGTTCGAGCCGCACATCGATCGTCTTGAGCCGGGCTGGGACGCGGCGAGCGCCGCGCAGCAGCCGGCGCAGTGGATGCGGCCGCTGCTGGGTGAGATGGGGTTGTCGATCCGTCAGCACAAGCAGTACGTCAGCTCGAAGTCGACGTACACGTTCATCAAGCGTGTGGGCGGGGCGTGGGTGTTTACGGGCCATCAGCCGGACACGAGCGTTGAGGTGAGCGTGTCGATGGCGGACGGGGCGCCGGTGTTTGAGGAGTATGAGACGACGATTGTGGATGGGGCGTCGCGGGTGGCGTTGGGCAAGACGTTTCACAAGCCGGTGCGGGTGTTTGTGCGGGGTGATGATGGGGTGGTGAGCATCAAGCGGCTGGCGGTGCGTGTGGGCAAGCGGGCGCACTTCAGTGTGACGGGGCTGCGCAATGCGGAGGTGACGATTTACCCTGAGCCGGGTGTTGTGGGGCGGGGGGAGCTTGAGATTCGCGAGAGCGTGTATGGCCCGGTGCTTGGTGACGAGCACGTCGAGAGGCTTGACGAGAAGGTGCGCCTGCGCGGGCGTACGGGATCCCTTTACATTCAATGGTGAGACAGATGACCGCCACGAGCACGCAGACCGCCGGCAACAAGGATGTTTTCGTCCCCCGTCGCAAGCCGCGCACGGCCCGGGTGGGGCTGTTCGGCGTGGGCCACGACACGTACTGGGGGCAGTTCGACGGGTTGCTGGACGAGCTGATGGGGTACATGCAGACGCTGGCCGGGCGTATCCGTGGGCATGACGTGGAGGTGGTGGAGTTCGGGATGGTGGACAACGCCAGGGCGGCGTACCAGGTGCTACCGCAGATCAAGGCGGCGAACCTGGACGTGCTGTTCTGCGACATGCTGACGTACGCGACGAGCTCGACGTGGGGCTGCATCGTGCGTGAGCTGGACATCCCAATCGTGCTGGTGGCGCTTCAGCCGCGCAAGGCGCTGGACTACACGAAGGCGAGCACGTACATGCAGCTGGCCAACGACAACATCTGCTCGGTGCCGGAGTTCACGGGGGTGGCGCTGCGGATGGGCAAGAAGTCGCCGCCGCTGATCATCGGCACGCTGGACGACGACCCCGAGGCCGACGCCGAGCTGGCGCGGTGGTGCGACATCGCCAAGGTGCTGCACGACGTCAAGGGGGCGCGCATCGGGCACTTCGGTCACGTGCTCGAGTCGATGCTGGACATGCACTCGGACCCGACGATGTTCACGGCCGCGTTCGGCTGCCACATCGTGCAGACGGAGCTTGACGACCTGGTGCGCGTGCATCGCGAGGTCACCGACGAGGAGATCCGCGCCAAGGAGAAGGAGATCCTGGGGATGTTCGACACGCCGGACCCCAAGTCGGATCCGGTGACGCGCAAGCTCACGGACGCGGACCTGGCGGTGGCGGCCAAGGCGGCGGTGGCGCTGGATCGTTTCGCGGCCGAGCACGAGCTCGACGGGCTGGCCTACTACTACGAGGGTGAGCCCGGCAGCGACCGGGAGAAGCTGGCGTCGAACCTGATCGTGGGCAACTCGCTGCTGACGGCCGCGGGCTTTCCGATGTGTGGCGAGTCGGACTTGAAGACCTGCATCGCGATGCTGATCATGGATCGGCTGGACATCGGCGGGAGCTTCGCGGAGTTTCACCCGGTGGACTTCAACGAGGACTTCGTGCTGGTGGGGCACGACGGGCCGCACCACGTCAACATCGCCGAGGGCCGGCCGGTGCTGCGGAGCTTGATCAAGTATCACGGGAAGCCGGGCTCGGGCGCTTCGGTGGAGTTCAAGATCAAGGAGGGGCCGATCACGATGCTGTCGATCGGGATGACGGGTGATGGGCGGTTCAAGTTCATCATCGGTGAGGGCGAGTCGGTCAAGGGCCCGATCCCGCCAACGGGCAACACGAACACGCGCGGGTTCTTCAAGCCGGACGTGCGGACGTTTTTGAAGCGCTGGATGGCCGAGGGCCCGACGCATCACTTTGCGCTGGGGATCGGGCATCATGCGCAGTCGATCGCGTACATTGCCGAGGCACTGGGTGTGCCGTATGCGATCGTGGATACGAAGTAGGGGGGAAGGCACGGAGGCACGAAGGGACGAAGGGGGGGCGGCTGGAAATCCCGCCCTTCGCTCGCGGACTCGCTCAGGACGGACGTTAACGGTGAGGGGACGCGAGGAGCGTCACACCGCGCTGACCATGCGTGTGGGCAGGTGGCGCGTGCAGTTGGCGAGTTGGAGGGAGACGCGGCCGTCGGGGTTGAGGTTGGCGATGGTGAGGCTGGCGTTGAGGGTGTTCACGGGCAGGACGCGGCGCGGCGGCAGGCCGGCGAGCGTCGGCAGCAGCAGGCGGATGAAGTTGCCGTGGCAGACGACGAGCACCGCCTTGCCGGGCTTGAGGTGCTCGCGGCGCAGGCGGCGGATGAAGCGGTTGACGGCGGCGATGTCCCGGTCGCGGCGCTGGCGCTGCTCGCGTGAGCGGGCGACGGGCGTGCCGCGGTGGTGAAAGCCGCCGACCTCGCGCAAATCCTCGAGCATGGTGTAGGGTGTGCCGCGGTGGTGCTCGCGCAGGGCCTTGCAGGTCTGGTAGGCGCGGGCCATGTCGGAGCTGTAGATGTGGTCGAAGGGCTCGTCGGCGAGACGCGCGGCAAGGCGTTTGGCCTGGCGCTTGCCCAGGGGGGTCAGCGACGGGCCGGCGAGCCCGTCGAGCTCGGGGCCGCCCTTTTCGCCGTGGCGGACGAGGGCGAGCATGAGGCCGTGCGGGCTGCGGTAGGGCGAGAGGGTCAGGGCGTGGGGTTTGGTTCGGGTCAGGGTCATGGTGGGCAAGGGCCGATGCGGGTTGCGGGAGGTGGCCGGGGACACCGGCGGCTCAGTCGTTGGCGGCGGCGGGTTGGGCAAGGGCGTGGGTTTCGGCGACAAGGGCCTGCCAGGCCGCGGCGCTGTAGGCGGGGCCGTGGCCGAACGGCGGGGCTTCAATGCACATGACGCCGTCGAAGCCGATGCGTTCGGCGTGGGCGAAGGCGCTGGCGAAGTCGACGAGGCCCCGGCCGGGGGCGAGGTGCAGGTCGCGGTCGCCGGGGTTGTCGGCGAGGTGGAAGGCGATGATGCGGTCGCCCATGGCGTCGAAGAATTCGTGGCAGCGATTCGGGCCGACGCTGACGAGTGCGTGGCCGGTGTCGAGGCAGAAGCCCAGGGCGGGGTGGTCGAATTCGCGCGCGAAGCGTTCGAAGTGCTCGGGCTCGCTGCCGAAGCGGACGTTGCCGCCGTGGGCGGGGAGCATGTTTTCGATGGCGATGCGGAAGCCGAGCGACTCGGCGAAGGGCAGGAGCTTTTCGAGGCTGCGCGCCATGGGCTTGAGGTAGGCGTCGAAGCCGTCGTCGTCCATGCGGTGGCCGGCGGTGGTCGGGTGCTGGATGCCCACGCGTGATCCGACGGCGACGGCGCGTTCGATCCAGCGGCAGGCGTCGTCGACGGCAGCGCGGCGCGGGGCTTCGTAGAAGGCGGCGATGTCGCCCGGCGGCGTGGCGAAGGGCAGGTGGAAGGTGTGGATCTCCAGGCCGGCGTCGCGCCAGGCTTTGCCCTCGGCTTGCAGGGCGTCGAGCGAGTCGTGGTTGAACAGGCGGGTGGCGCCCTCGATGCCGTGGGCGCCGGCGGCGAGGCAATGCTGGCGCAGCTCGTCATGGCTGTAGTGGCCGAGGTGGCCGCCGCCGAAGGCGAGACGGAAGGCGTTGTTGGTCATGACCTGGCTCCGAGGCTGTTCGTCGCAGGTGGATTGTACCGGCTTGCAGCGGCGGTGCCCCGGGCCTAGCTGGACAGCGCACTTTCATTCCAGTTGCGGCTCGAAGCCGCGGGCGCGTTTGACGGCCAGGTTGCGGCGTTGGCGGTAGGCCAAGCAATGAACCACGAACGCATCGGCTTCGGCGGGACAACGG
>SKPT01000398.1 GCA_007119405.1 Phycisphaeraceae bacterium | reverse complement strand
CACGATGGCACGAAGGAAGGCGGGGGAGGTGGGGTGGGGGTCGGGGGTTAAACGGTTTGCCCTCAATCAGGGGGGTTGGGTGCCGCGGCTTGACGCAAAGGGTGAGCCGTGCATCTGTCCACCATCGGACGGCTTGCCGCTTTGCGGACAAGCCGTGGCACCCAACGCCGTGAACTTCACGCGTGGCGGCTGGTTGTTCTGCGGGCACGCGGCGGCGTCCTCTGGAGAAACGGGGGGCGAAAGCCCGGGCCGCCTCCGTGCGCGGCCGGGCAGGCACAGAGTGGCACCGGGGTCGGGGCCCGGCCAGACCCGCTCCAGCCGCGCAGAAGCCGGATTTCAGGACATACAACACCGAAATCGTTCCCGGCCCGCCCGACGGTGGCGCCGCGGCCCGCGGCGCGTGGCCGCGGGGGCACGGATCGGCTAAAATGATCGTTCTGGGCGCGGGCTGGGCCGCTGTCGCGGCCGATCACAGAGCACCCCTTTCCGTAGCAGAAAGTCAAAAGTGACCATGGAAGACCGGCCGTCCGTTGACCATCACGCCCCCGGCGTCGACGACTACTCCGAAACATCCATCAAGGTCCTCGAGGGCCTGGAGGCCGTGCGCAAGCGCCCGGGCATGTACATCGGGGACACCACGGCCCGGGGCCTGCACCACCTGGTCTACGAGATCGTCGACAACGCCATCGACGAGCACATGGCCGGCCGATGCAACCGCATCCAGGTCAAGATCAACGCCGACGGGTCGCTGTCGGTGATCGACGATGGCTCGGGGATCCCCGTCGGGCCCTATGTCCACGACAACCCGCTGCTCAACGGCCGCCCCACCGTCGAGATCGTCTTCACCGTGCTGCACGCCGGGGGCAAGTTCGACCACGACTCGTACAAGGTCTCCGGCGGGCTGCACGGCGTCGGCGCCAGCGTCGTCAACGCCCTGGCCGAGTACCTCGAGATCGAGGTCGCGCGCGGCGGGCAGCTCTACGCCATGAGCTTTGAGCGCGGGCAGGTCAGCGAGGAGCTGCGCGTCATCGGCGAGCGGGCCAAGACCGGCACCAAGGTCACCTTCAAGCCCGACCCGCAGGTCTTCCCCGACACCAGCTTCGACTATCAGACCCTCGCCGGCCGGCTGCGCGAGCTGGCGTACCTCAACCCCGGCCTCACCATCGACGTCGCGGACGAGCGGGTTGGCAAGACCCAGACGTTCCACTACCCCGAGGGCATCGCCGCGTTCGTCAAGGCCATCAACGAGTCCAAGAACGTGCTCAACACTGAGCCGGTCTTCTTCCGCGTCGACGACGAGGCCCAGAGCCTGATCGTCGAGGTCGCCATCCAGTACAACGACTCGTACAACGAGACGCTGCTGAGCTTCGCCAACAACATCAACACGATCGAGGGCGGGACGCACCTGTCCGGGTTCAAGACCGCGCTGACGCGCACGCTCAATGCCTACGCGCGCAACAACAACCTCATCAAGGGCGACACCGCCCCTACCGGCGAGGACCTGCGCGAGGGGCTGGTGGGCATCGTGTCGGTGAAGGTGTCGGAGCCGCAGTTCGAGGGCCAGACCAAGACCAAGCTGGGCAACGCCGAGGTCGAGTCGTTCGTCAACTCGGCCGTGGGCCAGCGTCTGACGGCCTGGCTGGAGGAGCACCCGGCCGACGCCCGGCGGATCTGCCAGAAGGGTGTCATGGCGGCCCAGGCCCGCGAGGCGGCGCGCAAGGCGCGCGAGCTGACGCGGCGAAAGGGAGCGCTGGACGCCGGCGGCCTGCCGGGCAAGCTCTACGACTGCACCAGCAAGGATATCCAGACCTCCGAAATCTACCTCGTCGAGGGCGACTCGGCCGGCGGCAGCGCCAAGGCGGGCCGCGACTACCGCACGCAGGCGATTCTGCCGCTCAAGGGCAAGATCCTCAACGTCGAGAAGGCGCGGCTGGACAAGATACTCAGCTTCGAGGAGATCCGCGTCATCATCCAGGCGCTGAACTGCGGCATCGGGGCCGACGACTTCAACCCCGAGAAGCTGCGCTACGGCAAGATCATCATCATGACCGACGCCGACGTCGACGGCAGCCACATCCGCACGCTGCTGCTGACTTTTTTCTTCCGCCAGATGCCGGAGCTGATCAAGCAGAACCGCGTGTTCATCGCCCAGCCGCCGCTGTACCAGATCACCCGCGGCAAGCGCAAGGAGTACGTGCTCAACGAGAAGCGCATGCGGGCGCTGCTGACGGAGCTGGGCCTGGGCCACACCAGCCTGCTCGTGCTCGACGACGAGGCCAACGAGACGATGCGCTTTGAGGGCGAGGCCCTGGCGTCGCTGCTCAAGACGCTGGAGCATGTCGAGGACCAGGTCAGCGTCCTGGAGCGCCGGGGCATCCGCTTCGCGAAGCTGCTGGCGGCGCGCGCCGACGACCCGACCGGGCAGCGCCGCCTGCCCATCCTGCACCTGCACGTGCCGATCATCGCCGCGGGCGCCGATGCCGAGCTCGGCGGGGACCACTTTTTCTGGTCCGAGCAGGAGGAGGCCGCGTTCCGCAAGCAGCACGGGCTGAACGTGTTCGACCCGGACCTGGAGCGGCTGGGCAACGGCCAGGGCGACGGCGGCGGCAACGCCCGAGGCGGCGGTGGCGGGGGTGGCGGGGGTCGCAAGGCGATCCGTCGCGAGCTGCATGAGGCCCGCGAGCTGGGCCGGCTCATCCAGCAGCTTGAAGCGCTTGGCCTGGACGTCGCCGACTACCACCGCGTCACCCAGACGACCGCCGCGGGCGAGGCGGGCCCGGCCCGGTTCCAGCTTCGCTGGCGCGACGGCAAGGGCGGCGAGGTCGTCGAGGCGGTGGAGAACCTGGCCGGCGTCGTCGCGGCCGTGCTCGAGCTGGGCAAGCGGGGGATGTCGATCAAGCGCTTCAAGGGCCTGGGCGAGATGGAGCCGGACCAGCTCTGGGACACGACGATGAACCCGGAGAACCGGATGCTCCTGCGCGTGACGTGGGATGCGGCCAGCGAGGCGGAGCAGCTTTTCAGCGTGCTCATGGGCGAGGAGGTCGAGCCCCGCCGTCGCTACATCGAGCAGCACGCGCTGGAAGTCAAGAACCTGGACGTGTAGGAACGTGCGTCAGCAGCGTGCCACGCAACGCCTGAACTGATTCCCAACGTCCTGCAAACCATCTGGATTCACATGACCGGCGCTCTGCTCTACGCGGGGGCGTTGACCCGATCAGGGGCCGGGTCGACGGGCTGGTCGTCGGCTTCGACGGCGTCGTAGACGCGCTGCGCCAGAGCTTCGAGATCCCGCTGGCAGGCGTCGCGCGTGCCGCCGCGGGTCAGCACGGTGCAGATGGGTCGGCCGGCGCGGATGGTGCGGCCGACCTCCGGCACGTCGGCGATCTCCTGCTCGGAGAAATGCGCGTACAGGTCGCCCACGTCCACGGTGCGGCGGGCGTAGACGATCGCCTTGCCGCAGAGGTGCGTCAGCTCCAGGTCCGCCTTGGCGCGCTTCCTGGGATCGTCGCTGAGCACGGCGATGTCCAGCGCGCGTTCGAGGATCTCGATGGAGGCGACGTAGCGCGGGTTGATCTCGACCGGCCAGAGCCGGCCGCGCCAGTCCATGACCAGGTCCACGCCGAAGACGCCGCGCACGTCATGGCGCTGGGCGATCTGCACGCCGAGGTGGCGCAGCGCCTCGCGCGACCGTTCCGAGAGCCTCGCCGGGCCGATGGAGCCGCAGTAGCGGAACGCCCCGGCCCTTCCCTGGCAGCCGAACGCCGGCTCGCCGACGAGCTGCTCGGTCACGCCCACCAGCGAGGACGACCAGCCGTCGCCGACAAAGACGGCGCTGTAGCTCGTGCCGCGCACGTACTGCTGGATGTAGTGCTCGCCGTCGATGCGCATGGCGGGGTTCCACCATGTGATGCCCGCCCCGCCGGCGGAGCGGCGAGGCTTGAGCAGGTACTTCGTGCGCAGCAGCGCGCCGAAGATGAGGTGGCCGAAGCGGTGCAGGTAGCTGGAGGTTCGCGTCTTGCAGAACTTCAGCCCGGCGGTGGCGGGCAGCGACGCCAGGGCCATCGGCTCGCGCGCCTGGCGGATTGCCTCGGGCGATGACCCGAGCATCCTGCGGGCGAACGCGATGGCCGCGACGGTCTCGGGATGGTTCTCCATCGCGCCGGTCAGCAGCACCGGGGCGTCGAACGGGGCGCGCTCCAGCAGCGCGAGCATGGCCGCCGGGTACTGGGCCGGCGGGCACCGGCGGACGGCGGCGATGGCTTGCAGGTCGCGGTCGGCGAAGAGGTCGACGCACCACGGCGCGTAGCCGGCGCGGCGCGCGGACTGGGCCGCCGCCCGGGCCGAGGCGCCGAGGATGATCAGCGGCTGGACCATGCGCGTATTGTACGCGGTACCCTGGACCCTCGTTGCAGCGTCGGCAGCGGCCACGCCGCATGCGGCTTCGTGAAGCCGCATGCGGCTCTTGGCGCGACCGACTCTGCATCGGTCCCGCCACGAGTAAGTGCGGCATTCAGTGGCACACGCCAGCGACCAGCACGGCTGGCGCTTACACCTTGGCCGCGGCCTGGCGGCTGCCGGGTGACTGGGGCGAGCCGACGAGGTCGGCGTTGGTCTTGAAGCGCTCCAGGGCCTTGAGAAGCTGCTCGACCTGCATGACCGGCTGCATGTTCATGAGGCGCCGGCGCAGGGCGGTCATGGTGTCGAGCTCCTGCTCGCTCATGAGCAGGTG
>SKPT01000104.1 GCA_007119405.1 Phycisphaeraceae bacterium | reverse complement strand
GAACTTTACGCGTGGCGGCGCTGATGTAGGGTGGGTAGAGCGCAGCGAAACCCACCGCGATGCTCGTGGATCCACGGCAAGACTGGTGGGTTTCGCTTCGCTCTACCCACCCTACAACCAGAGTTCACGGCGTTGCGTGGCACCCCCGATGCGCCGGATCCTGGTGAAGTTGACCATTCAAAGGTCAATAACACATCGCCGCGCCTGCGACCGACATGGGGCGCCGCCCGGCCAGGACGGCGAACAGGCCGTTCTCGCGGCCGATCGCCAGGTCGCCATCCTCGTAACGACGCATGTGGCCCGGGCGCTGCTCGCCTCCGCTGCCGTCCTCGCAAGGCATGATGCCCGGCTTGCCGCGGGTCAAACCCCGGCACCCCGCGCCCGGGATTGAAGCTGAATGCGGATTACATCCCCGCCGGCTCGTCGCCGGGGGCGACGATGCCGCGGCGCTGAAGCAGCGAGCCTTCGAGGCGGTAAAGATCGATCAGCGCCCGGCGGAAGTTGACCACGGCGCGGACCTCGGCGATCTGGCTCTCGAGCAGGTCGCGCTGGGCCTGGGCGACCAGCAGGGCCGTACTCGTGCCGACGCGGAACCGCTCCTGCTCGGCGCGCAGCGTCTGCTCGAACAGCTCGCGCGTGACGCGCGTCGCGGTGATCTGCTCCTCGGCCCGCGCGAGTTCGACCAGCGCCGCCCGCACGTCCAGCTCGACAAGCTCCGCGGCGTTGGCGACGGCCTCGCCGGCCTGGCGACGGGCGTAGCGCGCCTGGCGAAACGCGGCCCGCTCGGCGCGCCGCCCGATCGCCTGCTCGAACCGCACCCCCGCCGTCAGGTCGTAGCTCGGGCCGTCGAGCTCGGTGAAGCTGTCGCCAAACGCGTCGGCGAAGCCCGTCTTGCCCAGGCTCACGAACAGGTCCAGCCGCGGCAGCAGCCCGTCACGCGTCTGCACCACCTCCAGCCGGTTGCGCTCCAGACGCAGGCGCGCTTCGTTCAGGTCCGGCCGCATGCGCAGCGCCAGCCGCGTGTGCGCCTCGGGCTCGTCCAGCACGACCTCGGGCACCGTGGGCATGTCGGTCAGCTCGATCTGCGTCGTCCAACGCTCGCTGCGCCCCAGCCCGAGCAGCCGCAGCAGCAGCAGCCGGGTCTGGTCGCGACGCGAGCGGGCGTCGATCAGCTCCTCGCGGCGCAGCGCCACCTCGGCGCGCGCCGCGTAGAGCTCGGTCTCGGCCACGATCCCGACGTCGACGCGCTGCTGCGTCTCGATCTGCTGCTGCGTCGCCACGTCGAGCGACGCCTGGAAGATCTCCACCTCCCGCAACGCCAGCGCGTAATCCCAGTAGGTCTGCTCGAGCTGGGCGAGCAGCGCCTCGGCGAAGCCCCGCAGCTCGTAGCGCGAAATGTCGGCGTCGATCCGCGCCTGCTCGATGCCCGCGAGGTTGGCGCTGCGGCTGCGGCCTTGCAAGAGGGCCTGCGTCAGCCCCACCCCCACGCGCGTGCCGTACTGGTCCGGCGTCCGGTCGCTGAGCGTGGCGCGGTGGTCAAGCTCCAGCGACAACGCCGTGCCCGTCGTCAGACGCTGCGTCAACGCCGCGTCGATATCGATCGACTCGTCCAGCGTCTCGATCGTCTGGCCGGGCAACGCGAAGCTCACACGCTCGGCCCGCTCGCGGCGGTAGGCGGCGCCGGCCTCGATGAACGGGTCGAACAGGGCCCGCTCGAGTTGCTCGAACTGCCCGGCGATCAGCGGCCGATACTCCCGCAACGCCAGCTCGCGATTGCGCGACAGCCCGAGCATCACCGCCTGCTCGATCGACAGCACCAGCGGCTCGTCGGGAGACGGCGTCGGCAACGGCGCGGGCTCCGCGGGGCCAAGCTCGGCCGGGGCGTCCAGCGGCTCGGCGTCGGCCTCGATGCGGTCGGCGGCCCGCGACATCGCCACCCGGTCCCGCTCACGCAGCGGCTCGGGCACGCAGCCCGCCACAAGGCTCAGCATCACAACGCCGGCAACACAAACGAAACGCATGGGCATGGCGGCTCCAGCAGTCAATGGCCTCGGAGCCCACAGGATACCCCGGGCGACGGCGGAGCGCCGTGGGCGGGTGGCACGTCAGGCCGGCCGTACGCATGGTCGCGTCATCGAAGGCTTGCGTTGTCTTGGAGCGTGCATGAAATGGCTGCCAGCCAGCATCCCGGCAGGGTGCCGGGTGCTTCGGCGATCGACGGTTGATCTCACACAGCAGCCTTCGGCGTGCTGTGTGGCACCCAACGCCGTGAACTCTGGTTGTAGGGTGGGTAGAGCGAAGCGAAACCCACCGGTTACGGCGGGGATCCACGGCCAGCGTGGTGGGTTTACCGGCGTTCGCCGGTGCCGCAGCCATCGCTGCGCTCTACCCACCCTACATCAGCGCCGCCACGCGTGAAGTTCAGGGCGTTGGGTGCCACCTGTTGGCGCCGCCGCGGCAGCATGGCCGCGCCTCAGCGGCGCTTGTCGGGTCCGGGCTGGACGATGTCCCACGCCAGGCCCACGGCGCTGAGCAGCCGGATGGTCACGTAGGTGATGTCGAACTCGTACCACTTGTGGCCGTGGGCCGCGGCGCGTTGATGGGCGTGGTGGTTGTTGTGCCAGCCCTCGCCGAACCCGAGCAGGGCGACCCACCAGAGGTTGGTCGAGCGGTCGCCGGTGGCGTGGGTCTGGTAGCCCCAGGTGTGGGCGGCGGAGTTGACGAACCAGGTCGCGTGATAGACGGCGACGGTGCGCACGGCCACGCCCCAGATGACCCACGACAGCCCGCTGGCCGCGACGCCCCAGTGCCGTGCCAGCTCGCCGCCGGCGAAAAGGGCGATGGCGAGGATGAGCTGCGGGATCCAGAAGTGGCGGTCCAGCAGGCGCAGCCCGGGGTCGCGGAGCAGGTCCCGGGCGGCGTCGCGGGGGTTGTGGCCGTCCGGCTCACGCTGCATGCACCAGAAGATGTGCGACCACGTGAAGCCGTGGTTGGGCGTGTGCGGGTCCAGGTCGGAGTCGGAGTGCTTGTGATGGATGCGATGGGTGCCGACCCAGGTCGCCGGCCCGCCCTGCCAGGCCAGGCAGCCGCAGGCCGTCAGCAGGTACTCCATCCAGCGAGGGGTCTTGAAGGAGCGGTGCGTCAGCAGGCGGTGGAAGCCCAGCGTCACCCCCAGCCCCCCGCTGACCCAGTAGAGGACGACCGCGACGACCAGGCCGGTCCAGGAGAAGAACCAGGGCGCGGCCAGCGCGACCAGGTGCAGGCCGGCGATGCCCAGAACGACGGGCCAGTCGAGCTTGCGCCAGTCCAGGCCGCGGCGGCTGTTGACGGCGGGGGGTGAGTCGGTCGGCATGGGGAGGCTCCTGTCAGCGGGCGCACAGCAATCGGCGTGCCTGCGCATCGACGGCCCGAGCCGACAGGAGCGATCGCAGCGTACGCAACAGCGTGCGCCTGCATGTGCCACGGACACGGCCCGGGGGGCCACGCCGGGCCGAAGCCTGAGCGAGGTCGGGAGTAGTCACATTGTAGCCGGCTGCGGCCCGCCCGTGGGCCCGATCCGTCGATCCGGGGTCGAATTCGTGTAAACCCTTTTCGCTTAATACCACAACGCTAAGAAGCCACAGATGAACACAGATACACACGGATGAGAAACAGGAATGGAGAACCCAACCGCCCCCGCGTTACCAGGGATAAGGCCGCGGTGTCCAACACCCCGAAAATCTGTGTTCATCTGTGTTTATCTGTGGCTAGCCTCTTCATCAGTTCGCGTTGTGGTATTCCTGACCTCTCTGCGTCTCCGTGGTGGACAACCCAGGCTGCGCAACCATGGGTCATGCGGCGATCAAAAGCTGCTCCCGCTCTTCGATGCTCGTGCAAGGGCGGGGCAGGCGTTAGAATTGGGGGCATTACCGCAACTGGTCGGTGGGCCTGCGCCTGCGGGCCCAACGGGGCAGCCCCGGCCCCGGGGACCGACCGCCTGGCAAAGCGTGATCCGTCGCGGCCGAGTGGCCGACGACTTCACACACCCCCGCAGGAGTGAGAACATGCGACTTTCCGTCGGCAGGCTGAGCCTCGTGTCCGCCGCCCTCCTCGCCCTGGCCACGTCGGCCCAGGGCCTGATCAACCCCAACTTCACCCCCATTCACCTCACCGAGCAGTCCGAGCGCATCCTGATGCTCACCTTCGAGGGCCTTGACGACGACGGCATGGTCGTCGCCCGCGTCAGCGAGACGATCAAGGGCGAGCACGAGGGCGAAACGCTGCGCATCGACCCCGAGGCCGCCATCGCCGTCGGCCAGAGCCAGGCCTTCGTCAACGCCGTGGAACGGGGCCAGGATTACGCCCTGCTGTTCGTCGGCGAGTTCGAGCCCGGCGGGTTCGAGGGCGGCGAGATGCACCTGGACGCCGACGGCCCCGACGCCATCGGGTTCCTGCACATCGACGGGCTGCCCGCGGCCCAGTGGCTGGTGCTGGAGAACTGGCCGGACGACGACGGCGACATCTGGGACATGGTCCAGAGCGAGGCGTTCCTGCTGGCGACGTTCAACGGCGGCACGGACATGCTGCGCCGCATGCTCGACTACATCCTGACCGACCCCGAGGCCGACGTGCCCATCGATGCCCAGGCCCGCTGGGCCGACGAGGCGATGCACCTTGGCCGCGTCGATGGCCAGGTCCACCGCATCCAGGGCGTGTTCCTGGATCGCGACGGCGACAGCCTGGACGCCGAT
>SKPT01000264.1 GCA_007119405.1 Phycisphaeraceae bacterium | reverse complement strand
GTGCTGGTGTGACGATCGAGTCGCGGGGCAACGGCCTCGTGAAGGCGGACTTGATCTGCCGCCAGCGCATGGGATAGTTGTCATCGCCCTTGGGTAGTGTCCAGATGGTGTGCAGGTGGTCCGGAAGGACCACCATTGCCAGGATTTCGAATGGGTGGCGTTCACGTACGGCCTTAACGGCGGCGCGCAGCAGACCGGTATGTTCGACCAGCAGAAACCGGCGACGGTCCTGAAGCGTGACGGTAAAGAAATAGCTCGCTCCGCCGTGACGCCAGCGACGGTACTGGGCCATCGAAAATCCTCCGGCGCTCGTGGTGGGTTTCGCTCCGCTCTACCCACCCTACATCGGCGCTTCATACGCGCTTGCGCGTGTACATCCACTGGCCGCGGGTGTCGATGACCTGGCGATAGATCGCGGCGTCGTCGTCGCTGAAGCAGCAGAAGATCACGCGCCGGGGCAGCTCGTGGCCTTGGCAGGTGGTGGGCGACGTGGGAGAAGGCGATTTTCGCGGCGCGGTCCTTGGGGAAGCGGTAGACGCCGGTGGAGATGGCGGGGAAGGCGACGCTTTCGCAGCCATGCTCGGCCGCGAGCGCGAGGCTGCGCGTGTAGCACGAGGCCAGCAGCACGTCCTCGCGCGTGTCGCCGAGCTTGGCGCTCTCGTCGCCATGCCAGACGGGGCCAACGGTGTGGATGATGTGCCTGATGCCGCGCGCTTCGAGGTCGAAGGCGGGGGTGATTTTCGCGAGGCCCGTGGGGCAGCCGCCGAGGGTTTTGTTGTGCTCGAGCAGGCGTGGGCCGGCGGCGCGGTGGATGGCGCCGTCGACGCCGCCGCCGCCGAGCAGCGACTCGTTGGCGGCGTTGACGATGGCGTCGACGGCGAGGCGCGTGATGTCGCCGGTGGTGATCTCGATGCGGGCGAGTGTGGCGGGGGTGAGGTCGTTGGACATTGGATGAATTCAGAATGCAGAATGCAGAGAAAAGCCACGAAGGCACGCAGCAGATTACACGTTGAACCCCTTCCCCTTCCTGGCTTCCTGGATTCCTTATCTGCCTTGTTCTTCGTGTCGACTTCGCGAAGCCGCAAGCGGCTTGGCTACTGCACGTCGGGCTCGACGAACGCGATGCCCCGGCGGTCCAGCAGCAGACCCTGGGCGTGGTGGAACTGCGCCAGCGCGGTCATGTGGCGGGCGAGGGCGTCGGCGACGCGAAGCTGCATGTCGGCCAATCGCTGCTGGGCCGAGAGCTTGCGGTCGAGCATGTACTCGGGCGTGAGCTCGACGCCCGCCTGCTCCTGGGCCTCGATGGCGCGCAGACGCGCCTGGGCGGCGTCGCGCGCGGCCTGGGCCAGGGCGATCTGCTCATGCGAGCTCTCCACCTGCCGCGCGGCGATCGTCACCTCCAGCATCACCTCCTGGGCCAGGTGGCGGTACTCCGTGGCCCGTTGCCGCTGCTCGATCCGCCGTTGCTGGGCCAGCGCCCGGCCCTGGCGGTTGCCGATGGGCATCTCGAACTGCACGCCCAGGCGATACGTCGGGTAGTCCAGCCGATCCAGCTCGCGGATCGCCCGGCCGGGCTGGTCCTCGTCCAGCGCCGCCATGCCCACCTGCCCCAGCACGTCGAGCGTCGGCCGGCGCAGGTTCTCCGCCACCTCGCGCCGGATCTCCGCGTCGTCAACCTCCAGCAGCGCCCGCTCCAGCTCCGGCCGATGCTCCAGCGCCGCGGTGATCGCCTCGGGCACGTCCAGGCCCGGCAGGACGGCCGCCGGGGCGTCGATCGGCACGATCAACGCCCGGTCATCGAACGCCGTCTCCGGCGCCCAGACCAGCCAGCGCAGGCGGTCCGACGCGTCGCGCAAGCCCTGGCGCGCGTCGGCCAGCTCGATCTGACGCAGCTCGACAAAGCTGCGCGCCTCGGCAAGCTGGATCGGCGCCGCGTCCAGCTCGATGCGCTGCTCGATCCGCCGCTGCTCGGCCAGCGCCCGGTCGCGCAGCTCGCGACGGATCGTCACCCGCTGGTGCGCGACGCGTAGCCGCCAGTACGCGGCTTCGACCTCCGCGGCCAGGGCCTCGAGCTCCTGACGCAGGTGATGGATCTCGCTGGCTTCGATGTTGCGCGCCAGCTCGATCTCGGCCCGGTTCACGTCCAGGCCCGCCCCGCGCAGCAGCGGGTGACGCAGGCTCAGCATCACCTCGCTTTCGTAGTAGCGGTTGATGTCGAAGACGCTGGGCTCTTCAGCGTTGCGGCGGACGATGGTCTCGAGCTCGAGGCTGCCGCCCGTGGGCAGCGGCTGGTGAAGCCCGACGGCGCCTTCGAGCTGCTCGGTGTGCCGGTCGCCCGCCAGGCCGAGGATGGGTCCGGTCGGCTGGGGCTCGTCGGCGCGGAGCCAGTCGACCCGGCTGGTCAGGCGCGGGTCGAAGCGGGCCCGGGCGTGCAGAAGCTGCTGCTCGGCGGCGCGCGGGCGCATGCGCGCGATCTGCCCGCGAAGGTTGTGCTCGATCGCCAGGTCCAGGGCCCGGTGGAGGCTGAGCTCGACCGGGGCGAGCCGGGGTTGCTCCTCGGCGCCGTCGAGCGCCGCCGCGATCTCCAGCCCGGCGAGCTCGAGCGACGCGAGGCGGGGCCCCGCCGATGCGCCGCCAGGGTCACCCGTTGAGGCGCTCGTTGCCCCGTCGGGGCCAGCCGTGCGGTGCTCGCTGGAACCGAGCTGAGCGCGGGTTTCGGCGAGGACCTGGCGGCGCAGCTCGTCGCTGTGACTGCGATTCAGCGGGCCGGTGCAGGCGGTGACGGCGAGGGCGGCAACGCAGGTGAGGATCAGTGAATGGAGCTGGTGCAAGGTGGCGGTTCCTGTTGCGGTTCGAGCGGTTTCGCGAAGCCGCAAGCGGCTTGAGGACTTATCGGTGTGCATCCGTGTGAATCTGTGGTTTCTACCCCTGCCCCGCGAAGCCGAGGTGCTCGTCGAGCCAGTCGTCGTTGCGCAGCACGCCCTTGCGGGCGACGAAGGCGATGCGCTGGGCGCGTTGCTGGGCGCGTCGGAAGGTGCGCCACAGCCGTGCCCGGGCCGGGCCTGTGATCTCGCCCTGGCCCCGTGTCAGGCGGGCGCGCCAACGCGTCAGGCGTGAGGCGTAGCGTTTGATGAGCTCATCCTCGAGGCTGACGAAGAGGACGGCGCTGCCGGGATCGCCTTGCCTGCCGGCGCGCCCGAAGAGCTGGCGATCGACCCGGCCGGACTCGTGCGCCTCGGTGGCGACGACGTGCAGCCCGCCGCGCTCCGCGACGCCGTCGCCGAGCTTGATGTCGGTGCCGCGCCCGGCCATGTTGGTCGCGACGACGACGCTGCCCATCTCGCCGGCGCGGGCGATGATCGCCGCCTCCTGCTCGTGGCGCACGGCGTTGAGCACCGCATGCTCGATGCCCGCGGCCGTCAGTCGCTCGCTGACCAGCTCGCTCGCCGCGACGCTGCGCGTGCCGATGAGCACCGGCCGGCCGGTGGCGTGCACCTCGGCGACGTGGGCGAGCACGGCGTCCCACTTCGCGTCGCTGGTCGCGAAGATGCGCGGCTTGTGCTGCGTGCGGATGCACGGCCGATGCGTCGGCAGCTCCACCACGTCCACGTCGTAGATGTCCCACAGCTCCGCCCGCGCCTCGCGCGCGGTGCCCGTCATCCCCGCCAAATGCTCGTACAGCCGGAAAAACCGCTGAAAACTGATGCGCGCCACCGTCTCCTTGGGCGGCTGAATCTCCAGGCCCTCCTTGGCCTCGACCGCCTGGTGCATGCCGTGGCGCCACGTGCGGTCGGGCATGAGCCGGCCCGAGAACTCGTCGACGATCACGATCTTGCCCTCCTGGACGACGTAGTGCGTGCCGGCGTGGTAGAGCTCGTGCGCGGTGATCGCCTGCGTGATCAGCTCCTCGGCGCGGCGCTGGCCCGCCCAGATGCCGCCGAGCTCGGCGGTAAGCTCGGCGACGCGCTGCTCGCCTGCCCGCGTCAGCTCGATCTCGCGGTAGCGCGCCACCACCTGGTAGTCGCGCCCGCGCTCGAGCTGGCGAGCCAGCGCGGCCGCCTGCTCGTAGGCCTGGGTCCGCTCGGCGTTGGCGTGCTCCGTGGCGATGATCAGCGGCGTGACCGCCTCGTCGATCAGCACCGAGTCCGCCTCGTCGATGATGGCGCAGGCGAGCTGGCGCATCACCAGGCGATCGGTCGGCGAGCTCTCGAGCCCGCTCATCCGCTTCAGCAGCGTCGCCGCCAGGTCGCGTCGGCCGCCGAGCACCAGGCGGTCGCGCAGGTAGTCGGCCGTGACCTCCTTGTTGGTGGTGTAGGTGACGCCGGCCTCGTAGGCGGCGCGGCGGGCGCTGGGCGGGCTGTCGCCGAGGACGCACCCGACGCCCAGGCCGGCCCGGGTGTAGAAGGGGCGCATCCAGTCCGCGTCGCGCTTGGCGAGGTAGTCGTTGACGGTGATGACGTGGCAGCCGCGCCCGCGCCAGCCCGCGAGCGTCGCGGGCAGGATGGCGGCGAGCGTCTTGCCCTCGCCGGTCGCCAGCTCGACCACCGCCCCGGCGTGCATCGCCAAGGCCGCGGCGAGCTGGACGGGGTACGGCCGCATGCCCAGCACGCGGTGGGCGAGCTCCGCCAGCAGCGCCAGGCCCTGGTCGAGATCGGCGCGGCTGTGGCGATCGCGGCGGACCAGCTCGCGCACGTGGGCGATGCGCTCGTCCAGCTCGGCGTCGGGCAGCGCGGT
>SKPT01000325.1 GCA_007119405.1 Phycisphaeraceae bacterium | reverse complement strand
GGCCCGCGGAAGCTGGGCCACTGGCACTCGAACGCCAAGCCGCTTTGATCGCCGATGCCATCGTCAAGCTCGCGCGGTACGCCAGGCGCCGCGGCCGGGCGCTCGGCGTGCGCCTCGACGAGCGCCAGACGCGCTGTGCGGATCTGTCGGATCTCGGCGGTCGAGCCCACGCCCAGCCAGCCGCCGCCGACGAGCACCGCACCGCCCGCGCCCGCCAGGGCCCAGCGGCTCATGGCGGCCCGGTGACGGGACGTGGCTGCGGGGCGGTCGCGCAGTTGCTCGAGCGTGGGCGGGCGCACCTCGGGCCGACGCCAGCGGGCGGCGATCAACGCCACCGACGCGCCCACCAGCAGCAGCCAGCCGCCGATCCGGTAGTCCGACTGGCGCTGGAAGTACCGCCCGCGAAGCTCCGCATCCAGCCGGCGGTAGGCCTCGACCCGTTCCGTGTTGGTCGGCTCGGCGCGGACCCGCTGGCCGAGCGCCGCGAGTTCGGGGTGATCCAGCGGGTTGACGCGATGCAGCGACCAGGCGTTGGCGAGCAGGATTACCGTCACGACGAGACTGAAACCCACCATCACCGCCGCCACCCGCTGCGCCACGTGCGGCGGGCCGGCCCCAGGGCCTGGCGGTGCGGCGGGCCGAGTCATATCGGCACCTCCTCGTGGGTCAACGCCACCGGCATCGCCTCGCCTTGCCGGTGGTGCGGACACAGCGCAAAGCAGCGCGCGCACGCGACGCATCGGGCCTGTTCGATGCTGTACAGCTCGCGCCGCGGCCGCCGGGCGTGCTGGATGAGCTTGCCCGCGAGGACCAGACCAATGAAGCCACCAAAGATCGGCGTGCCCCACGCGAAGCTGGCTTTGACAGCGCGGACCTCAGCCTCCAGGACGACGCGCGATTCGCCGCGGCTGCGGAACGCCTGGGTCGCATCGGTGCGGCCCTGGACCCATTGCATGTCCTCGGCGACAAGCCGATCTGACAGCCGCACGCGCTCGTCAGCGCGGGCCATCGTTGGCGCCAGCCAGGCGCCCATGCCGAGCCCCAGCGCCACGAGCAGTGGAGCGATCAGCAGCAGCGTGGCCATGCGGCGGCGGTCCTGGCGCCGATCGGTCGCCGCGACGGCCGCGGTGTCCGGGGCCTCGATGGCGTTGACGGGGCAGCCGTCGCGGCACAGCTCGCAACGGGTGCAGCCGACGGGGTCGAGCTTCGCCTGCCACAGCGCGCCTGGTGCGATCCACGACATCAGCACGCCGTAGGGACACAGCCAGCGGCAATATGGCCGCGCCAGGAAGACACCAGCCAGCAGAAACAGCGCCCCGAGTCCGAGCATGACGGCCGTGCCGCTCATGCGGAACAGGCCGACGAACGGGTCGAACTGGCAGATGATCCACGCGCTGCCGGTGGCGGCCAGAAGCACCGCGCCGCCCAGGTACAGGTAGGCGCCCATGCTCAGGGCGTCGTCCAGCCAGCGCGGCACCGTCACGGGCTTGAGCACGACCAGGTCTTGAATCGCCCCGAGCGGGCATACGCCGGCACAGAAGACCCTGCCAAAGAGTATCGTCGCCAGCAGAGGCAGCAGGAAGAACGCTCCGACCACCAGGGGCAGGGCGTAGCCCGGGTCCGACAGGGCAAGCGTCACGTTCTGTATCGCACCGATGGGGCACACGCATCCCTGCCGCCAGAATCCGAAGTAGACGAGCGAGAAGACGACCAGCCCCAGCACGGCCTTGCGGCTGCGGCGGCGGAGCACCAGCCAGGCGGCGAGCCCCAGGGCCGCGGCCAACACCGTCATGTCCAGTGCGTCATGCCAGAATACATCCGGCGGCGGTGTGGTCGTCGCCGGCAGCGTGTGGCCGGTCTCGAACTGCGGCGGCGGGAAGCGCTGCGCCGCCCACGCACTCGCGGCGAGGCCCAGCCCCAGCCCGAGCCCCGCCAGGCGGGCGACGCGTTGCCCCAGTGCCAATGTCACGGACCATTCACCTTTTTCAGAAGGTACGGCTCATCCGCGGGCACCCGACGGATGGCGCCGGTCGGGCAGACCCGCGCGATGGCGCAGTCGTTGCAGTTCACGCACCGATCGTGGCGGATCTGGAGGTACATCGAGCCGTTGCCGAACGCGGCGCAGCCGGCGACGCACTTGCCGCAGCCGATGCACAGATCCGCCTCGACGCTGTATTCGTAGTAGGGCGGCTCGATGAACGAGCGCTTGATGGCGCCGGTGGGGCACAACTGGTTTTCGGCGCCCTCGTCGAGTGTGGGCGCGTCCGGCTCGAAGAAGCCGGTGCACAACTCGCAATAGCCACAGATCGCGTGGCTGTGCACGCACTTGACCGCGGAGGGCTCGATCACGCACTCCACGGCGCATCGGCCGCACATCATGCACTTGTCCGGGTCGATCTGCCAGACGTTCTGGCGGGCCTGCGTCCTGCCGGCAAGAAGCCCGAGGACGCCCCCGCCCGCCAGCAGCGCCAGGCCACGGATCGCGCCGTGGAAAAACCCGCGACGATCGCTTGCAGGGCCGGCATCTTCAGCCATCGCTCGCCTCCTGCCCGAAGCGGTCGCGCTCCTGCTGGGCCCGTGGCAGGCCGCAGCGGCCGTACAACGCGCAGGTTCGGCAATTGGGCGGACGGTTGCACGGCGACGTCGATCCATCGCCGCGCCCCATCACGCCCAGCGTGAGCACGACCAGCGCCCCGCCGGCCGCCAGGTGCGGCAGCCGCCTGAGGAATGCCCGCCGTGTCGTTACGTCAGCCGCGTCCATGTCATGGCCCCTCCCCGGGCAATTGCATCATGTGCAGGCCCCCGTTGTGCGGGTGCAGCACCGCAACCGTCGCCGTGTCCATCGCGGCCACCAGCGGCCCGCGCGGAACGCCGAGGCTTGCCGCTGGAGGCACCGGCGCGTTGACGTCCACCGCCAGCGTCGCCGCATCGATCACCATCGCCTGGACCTGCCCCTGCGTGTCGTGCAGCTTGGCGCGGTGCAGGCCTTTCTCGCTGCTGACGAAGCGACCGTCGGCGAGAATGGCGAAGTGGCTGGGGTTGCAGCACCCGCTGAACCCGTGCACGGACATGCCCGGCTCGCCCCAGCTACGCACAAGCTCGCCCGTGAAGTCGTAGGCCTCGATCCGATGCCGGCCGGTGTGGGCGACCCAAAGCAGCTTGTCTGACCCGAGCGCCAGGTGGAAGTGTCGGCTGGGGATGTGAAAACCGTCAATCCGCCAGACGCGACGGCCGCCGTGATAACGACTTACCGTTCTGGTGTCGGCGTCGGCGACGAACAGGTCGTCGCCGCTGACCGCGATGGCAGTGACGTAACCGGTGTCCTCGGCGATGGGCTGCACCTCGCGCAACTCGCCTCGCCGGCTGTAGCACTGCACCTGCTCGGCCTGGGCGACCCAGAGTCGCCCTGTTTCGTCCCACGCCAGGGCCGAGCCGGGCTGATCGAGAGTCCAACGCCGCAGGGCCTGTCCTTCGGCGTCCAGGATCGCCAGCTCCCGCGCGCAGCCAACAGCAAGATGACCGCCAGGCTCACCGGCAAGCGCCCATGCCCCAGCTAACTCGGTGTCGATCGAACGCACGCGTTGCAAGCGGGGCAGGCCGCCATCGTCCGCCGCCAGATGGGAGATGTCGTAGCGGTAGGCCTGGGGCACGGCCTGCGCCGGCCGGTCTTCGCACTCGTCGCAACCGGCCTTCGCTCCAACCGCGGCGCCGAGCCCCACCGACCCCATCATCCGCACGAAGCCCCGCCGCGTCATGCCGTAGAACTGCATCCGACACCTCCCGCCGGGTGTGAGGCTCCGCAATCACTCTGATTCTATCGCAAATCGCACGGCTCAGGCTGGGGATTCGGTCACCGGCGTGTCGCGATCATGCTGCTGGTGACGGCCTGACGTACCATGCACTGGTTTCCCAAGGCGACCCGATCCCGCATTTGGGCGCGGCAGGGCAGGAGGGTCAACCCCCCCCCCGATCGACCTGATGCAATGGCATGCACCGGACCAGCCACTGGCGATCGAGGCGGTGTCGTGAACGCTTACGATCGTGCATTGCTCGTGCAATCATTCGGGCCATGGGTGGCGCTGGGTGCGCCTGGGTCAAGGCGTGAGGTGGTGTCCGGGCTACCAGGCTTGACGAATCTTCAGCCCGCGGGCGAATGCGGCCAATTCGGCCATGCTGTGGCAGACATGCAGGTTGGTGGGCCGGGTCGCCCCGAAGTTGGGCACGGTACGCCCGCCAACAATCAGTGGCGTCTGGCGGGCGGCGAGGTGGTTGGCGAGGTCGTTGAGGGGTTTGGCGTCCGGTAGCGCCGTCTTCGTTGCGGAACATGACAGCCAGACCAGTTGGGCCTGCTGGTGGTCTGCCGCGGTTTTCATCGATGCGATGGGCGTGTCGGGCCCGAGGTTCATCGCCTCGAAGCCGGCGTCGGCAAGCACGCAGGCGGCCATGAGCGACGGGATGAGGTAGGGATCACCTGATGGGGCTCCGCCAACCGCGACAGGTGTGGGGGCGGGCGAGGGCGAGGGCGGGGGTGCGGCGGGGTGCTCCCCAGCGTCGGGACGAATCAAGGTGCGCAGTTGATTGATCGCCTGCATGGCGATGTCGGCGGCGCGGTGCTCAAGGAAGACACCGGCCGGGTCGTGCTGCCAGATCTCTCCGATGCGATGCAATGCCTGGCGAAGCGGGCCATCGAAGATTGCGGCCACGTCAGTGCCATCGAGGTACCACTGGCCGATCAGG
>SKPT01000449.1 GCA_007119405.1 Phycisphaeraceae bacterium | reverse complement strand
CCGAGCTGCGACACCGTCGAGAAGGCGAACACGCGCTTGATGTCGTTCTGCGCCAGCGCGATGGTCGCCGCAAACAGCGCGGTGACGCCGCCGATGGTCGCGACGGCGGTCAGGGCGTAGGGGGAGAGCTCGTACAGCGGCAGCAGCCGGGCGATCATGTAGACGCCCGAGGTGACCATCGTCGCGGCGTGGATGAGCGCCGAGACGGGGCTGGGGCCCTCCATGGCGTCGGGCAGCCAGACGTAGAAGGGGATCTGCGCGCTCTTGCCCAGGGCCCCGGCCAGCAGCAGGAACGGCGCCGCCTGGATCATCCACAGCGGGGCGGCGGTGGCGCGGGCGTACGCGGCCGCAGCCCCACCCTCGAGCGTTGCGGCGTCCACGCTGCCGAGCATCGCCTGCACCGCCGGGATGAAGTCGGCGTACTTGACCGACCCGAACGTGTAGAAGACGGTGAAAATGCCCAGGGCAAAGCCGAGGTCGCCCACGCGGTTGACGATGAACGCCTTCTTCGCCGCCGCCACCGCCGAGGGCTTCTCGTAGTAGTAGCCGATCAAGAGGAACGAGGCCAGGCCCACCATCTCCCAGCCCAGGAACAGCAGCACGAGGTTGTCGGCCATGACCATCGAGGCCATGGCGAAGATGAACAGCGACACGGCCGCGAAGAACCGCGCGTAGCCCCGGTCCCCGGCCATGTAGCCGGTGGCGTACAGCGCCACCAGCGAGCCGATGCCCGTGACGACGAAGAGCATGACCATCGTCAGCGGGTCCATGAAGTAGCCGAAGTCCACCTCCAGGTCGCCCACGTAGATCCACTTCAAGGCCGTGACGACCTCGAAACCCTCACGCGGGACGTTGGGGTAGACCGCCACGGCCAGCAGGAACGCGACGAAGATCGACCCGACGCTGATTGGTGCCGCGAGCTTGCGCCATGGGCGCTTGACGCAGCAGATCAGCGCCAGCACCGCGCCGAAAAGCGGCAGCCAGGGGATCCACACGGCATGTTGAATGTCCAGGCTCATCGGGTCTCAGTTCCCCGCCGCGGCGCGGGCCGGCTGGGCAAGGTCATCGTCATCGGTTCAGGCTCAGCTTCGCGAAGCCGCAAGCGGCTGAGTCTTTTCTGCATTCTGCATTCTGAATTCTTAATTCTGAATTTCGAATTCCCCTCACCCCTGCATCGCCGCCCACGCCTGGGCGTCGAGCGTGCGCTTGCGGCGGAACAGCAGCACCACCAGGCCCAGCGCCAGGGCCGCCTCGGCCGCGGCGATCGTCAGCACGAAGATCACGAACGTTTCCCCCGCCGGGTTCAGGTGGAACCGGCTGAACGCCACCAGCGTGACGATCACGCCCTGGAACATCAACTCCGTGCACAGGAACATGATGATCAGGTTCTGCCTCGAGATGAACCCGATCAGGCCCAGCCCGAAAAGGACCGCGCCGATGATCAGAAAGTGCGTCAACGCCAGGTGGGTCAGCTCAGGCATGGTCATTCAAAAAAAGCCACGGATGAACACAAATGCACACAGATAAAGGCGGCAGGCACGAAGGCTCCGTCGATCGCCCCAAGCCATCGGGGGGTGCCACGGCTTGTCCCGAAGGGCAAGCCGTGCGTCCGTCGTGCATCGCACGTCTTGCCGGGCGGAGCCCGGGGCCGTCACCGTCGATCTGTTTCATGAATCTGCGTCGTCGCAGCCTCCCGTTCTTATCTCTTATCCGTGTTCATCCGTGTTCATCTGTGGCTCTTATCTACGCCCCCGTGCGCCCGCCGCTCTGGCCGTAGCTGCTCGGATCGTCAGGCCCCGGCTCGCGGCGCTGGTGGACGCTGGCGCCCGAGGCGTCGCCGGCCGGCTCGATCCGCTGCTCCTCCTCCTCCACCCGCGTCTTGGCGATCACCACCGCCCCGATCAGCGCCACCAGCAGGATCACGCCCGCCATCTCCAGCCCCAGCGGGTGGCTGCGGAAGAGGTCGATGCCCACGCGCTCGACGTTGCTCAGCTCCTGCCGCACACCCAGGGCCGCGGCGTGCATCTCGCGCCCCGCGGGCAGGGCGTCGCTGACCAGGTCCACCTCGAGCCTCGGCCGCTCGGTGACGATGTGCTCGATCAGCCACGCGTCGCTGTCGCCGAACGCCTGCTCGACCTTGAGCACCGGCTCCGAGGACGCCAGCAGCAGCACGGCGATCAGCAGGAACCCGGCCGCCACCGCCGCCACGGGCTCGCGGGCGATGCGGTCGTAATAGGGCGAGGTCTGGGGATCGTCGTCGGCGGCCCCCGCCACACCGGCGGCCGACTCGCCGGAGCCGGACTGCGTCGCGAGCATGATCACGAACATGTAGGTGACCAGGATCGCCCCGCCGTAGATGATGATCATGGCAAAGGCCATGAACTCCGCCGCCAGGGTCAGCAGCAGCCCCGCCGAGGCGAGCACGACGAGGACGAACCAGAGCGCGGCGTAGACGGGGCGGGTGTGGGTGATGACGCGCACGGCCGCGGCGATGGCGATGAGGCCGAAAACGTAGTGGTAGCCGAACGCCGTGCCCGTGATGCCCAGCTCCTCGCCGGGCAGGCGTCGGCCGAGGAAAAGCCAGAGCCAGCCCAGCCCGGCCGCGGCGACCAGGGCGCCGACCAGGCGGTAGTTGTGCCTGGCCTTGGGCATCATCAGGATCAAGCCCACCGCACCAAGCAACGAGGCTATATAGATCGCGATGGGCGTCTGCATGGCCGATCCGCGCGATTCACTGGAGCGCCGCGGCCGACCCGCGTCGGCCGCCGGCGTTGAAGAGGCACAGCATAGGCAGGGGGGGGTGGCTTTGCAACGCGAGGGGCCGGACGGGGGCCGCCGATCCCTGATCAGGTCGCCCACCAGCTCAGCTAAACCCCCGCGACAGAGCCGCTTGCGGCTTCGCGAAACCGGGCGTTCAACCCCCGGGCCACCCCTGCTAAAATGTAGCGCCGCCAGCTCCGGAGCGCCCCATGTCCATGCAGCAGCTCAAGGTCCCCCGCATCGTCATCGCCCCCGCCCTGGCCGGGCTCTTCCTCCTGACCCTGCTCATGCTGCGCCAGTACGCCCACACCGGTGCCGGCGAGCTGCTGACCCTGGCCATCCTGGCCGCGGCCCTGACCCTGGCCATCGTCGCCGGGCTCATCCACGCCAACTACAACTCCTTCCGCCGCTCCCAGCCCCCGCAGTCGCACAACGGCGCGGCCTGAGGGGGGTGAACCGGGGTTCCGGGTTCGGGGATCGGGGATCCGCAGAAATCGAAGCCGGGACCGGTGGCCCCGGAACGGCGGTAGAGCGGACAGATGGCCGCGGCAGCGGGCTCACGCCGCGGCCGGCTCGGGGAGCTGGCCGCGCAGCGACATGACCTTGACGAGGTAGATGATGAGCAGGACCAGCGCTGCGGGGGCGGCGAGCACGTTGAGGCAGGGGACGATCGAGCCGGCGGCGCAGATCGCGTAGGCCAGGCCGATGCCCCACCCGGCGTCGCCCACGTCCTCGCGGCCGATGGCGCGGAACTGACTCTGGTACGACTCGGCCAGGCGCAGGACGACGAAGAAGTTCCACACGAGGTTGAAAACGGGAATCAGCAGCAGCCAGACGAGGCCGGGCGCGAGCTTGCGATGCTCGGGGGCAAGGCGCGTGAAGCAGAGGTAGAGCAGCACGCAGACGACGACCTGGATGAGCATCACCATGCAGAAGCCCGAAATTGCCAGCAGCGGCAGCGTCCAGTCGGGGGCTTCGTGCGGATAAGGCATCGCAGGAGAAGCGTTCGTGATCATGATGGGATCCCGGCAGAAGGTGGACAGTGGTCGCGACATTGTGGCGCCCGGCGGCCGCCGTGACAACCCGCCAGGGCAACCCGACCGATATGCCGGAACCGGCTCTACAATGCTTGCCGTGTGCCCGCTTCGTGTCCTTTGCGTCGTCATGGCTTCATGCACCTGTCCCCCGCCGACATCGCCGACGCCATCGCCGCCGGGCTGGCCGAGCGCGCCCGGCATGACGACGCCGAGCAGGCGGTCTATGGCCTGGACGCGCTGGACGAACTGGCCCTGCACCCGCTGATCGCCGCGGCGCTGGCGCAGGTCGGCTACGGCGCCCACGCCGAGCAGCGCTACCCCGGGGCGTGGAACCGGCGGCGAAAGAGCGAGGGCGAACGGTGCGACCTGGTCGTCACGCCCGACGCCCGCCCGCTGCGCGACCCGGAGCTGGCGGGCACGCTCTTCGCCACGGCCGTCGACGCCGTGGACGCCGATGAGGCGCTGTGGCTGGAGATCAAGACGGTGGCGCAGTTCGAGCAGGCCGGGCCTTTCAAGCGCTACGCCAGCGAGCTGCTGTCGACGGTCAGCGCCGACCTGGCCAAGCTGGCGCGTGACGAGGTGATCCGCCACGCGGCGCTGCTGATCGTGCTCTTCACCGCCGACGACGCCACGGCCGAGCACGACCTGACCGCCTGGCACCATCGCTGTCTGGACCGCGGCCACAGCGTGCACACCCCGGCGAAGCGCACGTTCCCCATCACCGATCGCGTGGGCAACGCGGCGTGCACCGTGGCCGTGTTCCCGGTGCGCGGCTGCATGGGGTGACGGGAGCGGAAGAAGTGAACCACAGAGGCACAGAGAGCACAGAGAAGAGATGCAGATAGAGGGAGCAGGATCGACTGTGCATGGGATATGTTGCACGGCGGGTGCCACTGGCGGCTTGTCCGCCAGTGCCTGAGCGCCGCGGGCGACGTGCAGGTGCCCTT
>SKPT01000385.1 GCA_007119405.1 Phycisphaeraceae bacterium | reverse complement strand
TCGGCGGGCCGATCACCCGCATGGGGGCGCTGGCGAGCTAGCGCGCCTTCAATCCATTCGTGGCGGATGGGGTGCCACTCAACGCCGTGAACTATTGATGTAGGGTGGGTAGAGCGAAGCGGCAAGCCGTGCGATCGTCGGCAAACGCACGGCTTGCCCTTCGGGACAAGCCGTGGCACCCCACGACTTGGGGTTCATGCAACCATTCAAGGATCAACAGGTCCGCTCCTTCACCCGCCCCGGCCCTGGCTCGACTCCAGCCGCTCGCCGCAGCGCAGCACCCGGCAGGGCTGGCCGAGCGATCGGCAGGCGGCGACGAAGGCGTCGGGCGAGGCGGTGTTGAAGCTGAACATCTCGTAATGGCACGGCACCACGCAGCCGGCGCCGAGCGCGTGCGCCAGCCGCGCCGCCTGCTCGCCGTCAAGGTTGCCCGCGACGCGCCGCTCCGGTCGCCGGCCGTTGATCGGCAATAGCGCCAGGTCGATCGCGAACGGCGCGAGCCAGTCGACCAGCGCGTCGTACCAGAGCGTGTCGCCGCTGTGGTAGACGCACCACCGGCCGAACGTCGCGACGTAGCCGAGGTAGTGGTGCCGGCCCTGCTCGTCGCGGGCCAGCTCCTCGTGAGCGGCGGGCACGGCGTGGAGCGTGAACGGCCCGACCGTCACCTGCCCGCCGGCGTCGAGCCCCAGCGGCGCGTCGCGGTCCACGCCCAGGCGCTCGGCGACGACATCGCGGTTGGCCTCGGGGATCACCAGCGCGGTGTCGGCCCCGGCCGCGAGGATCGGCCGCAGCGTCTCGGCGTCGAGATGGTCCGTGTGGTTGTGGCTGGACGTCACCACGTCCACGAAATCCAGCCGGGCCGGGGCGATGGGCCGCTCCGTCATGCGCACGTGCGGCTTGTCGGTGTCGGCGTACTTGCGCGTCAGCGAATCGGACAGGTAGGGGTCCAGCAGCAGGAAGCGGCCCGCGTGCTTGATGAGAAACCCGCTCTGGCCAAGCCACCACAACGCGAAGCCGTCGCCCGGCTCGGCGGCGGCGATGTCCGCGGCCAGCGCGTCGTCCTTGAGCAGGGGCTTGATCACAGGCCCAGCTCCTTCCTGACCAGCCCCACGCCCGCGACCAGGTTCGCCAGCTTCCGCCGCGCCGCCCAGCGCGCGGTCTGGCTCAGCCCGCAGTCCGGCGCCAGCGCCAGGCGCTGGGTCGGGGCGTGCTCCAGGCATCGCCGCACGCGCTGGGCGACGTCCTCGGGCGTCTCGATGTAATAGCTCTTGACGTCGACCACCCCCACCGCCACGTCGAAGCGCTCGGCCACCGCGCCGATCAGCTCCAGCTCGGCGAACTCGCGGCTGGCCATCTCCAGATGCAGCTCGTCCACCGTCAGATCGAGAAACGCCGGGAACATCGGCGCGTAGCGCCGCGGCCCGACGGCCCGGGCCTTGTAGTTGCCAAAGCACAGGTGCGTGCTCAGCCGACACCGCCCGACCACCGGCTCGACCGTGCGGTTGAACAGCTCCACGAAGCGGGCCGGGTCCTCCTGGTGCGCGTAGCAGCTCATCGACGGCTCGTCGACCGTCAGCTCGGTGCACCCGGCCTCGACCAGCCGCGTCAGCTCATGACGCACGATCGGCAGCAGCGCTTCGGTCACGGCGTAACGGTCCGGGTAGCGCTCGTTGGGGATCAGCCGCCCCGCGAGCGTGTAAGGCCCGGGCACCGACGCCTTGAGCGTCGGGCGCGTGGCCGCGTCGGGCCGCAGCGCCGCGACGACCCGGCCCAGCCGCTCAAACTCCTCCACCGCGCCGAGGCCGCGGGACGCGGCCAGCTCGCCGCGGATGCGATGCTTGCCCCGCTGGTCATGCGCCGGCGGGCCGAAGACGCGCGGGGGCCTGGCCTCGAGATCGATGCCCTGAAGGTGGCCGTAGAACGAGAGGTTGAAGTCCAGCCGCGTCTGCTCGCCGTCGGTGATCACGTCCAGCCCCGCCGCCAACTGGTCGTGCACCGCGGCGGTGACGGCGTCGGCCTGGAGCTCGGCGACCTCGTCGCTGCCGAACGCCTCGAGGTGCTGCGAGCTGTGCTCCAGCCAGCCCGGGAACGGGTAGCTGCCGATGACGGTCGTGCGCAGCGGTTGCGGGCTCATCGCGGGGGACTCAGGCATCGTCGGGCTCCTGGCGGCCGAGGTCGGCGTATAGCCTGGCGAGGCGGTGGGCGTGCTCGTCGTAGGCGGCCTCGAAGATCGCCGCGGCCCGCTCGGCGCCGACCACAACGCCGGCGGCGAGGACGTGCGGCGGCCGGCCCGCCTCGACCAGCCGCCGCGCCACCTCCGCCTTGATGCAGTTGACCACCACGCAGCCGCCCACCGTCGATCCCGGCGCCACGGGCGCCTCGAGCCCGTCGAGCTTGACCATCGCGTCGCCCACCGGCGCCCCGGTGTCCAGGACCAGCTCGGCGAAGTCGGTCAGCCGCTTGCCGTCGCCGCGCTGGCTGGTGCTGGCCCGGCTGTGAGCCAGGCTCACCAGCGCCACGACGGGCACGCGCCGCGCCGCGAAGCCCTCGGCGATCTCGATGGGCACGACGTTGCAGCCGCTGGAGCTGATCACCAAAGCGCTGTCATGCTCCCCGAGCGCGTAGTTGCGCAGGATGCGCTCCGCCAGGCCCGGCACGTTTTCCAGGAACATCGCCTGCCGCTGGCCGTTGGACCCGACCACCGGGTGGTGGAACGTCAGCGACAGCTCGACCATCGGGTTCCAGCCCGGGAAGCTGCCGTAGCGCGGCCACATCTCCTCGACCATGATGCGGCTGTGCCCGCTGCCGAAGACGTGGACCATCCCCCCGGCGAGAATCGTGCCCGCGAACAGCTCGGCCGCTCGCTCGATGGCCTCGGCCTGGGCGGCGACCGCCTCGACCAGCGCCCGGCACTTGTCCAGATACTGCTGCATCGCCGTCATCCGTCGCTCCTGTCACGCCAGGTCGCCGCGAAACGCGCGGCCCCGATCGCCCCGGCCTTGTCCCCGAGCGACGCGGCCACCACCGGCACCGCCTCGCCCAGCGGACGCCACTCCATCTCCTCCAGCCACCGGCCGAGCCGATCAAACAGCGCCGGCCCGGCCGCCGCACCGCCGCCGCCGAGCACCACCAGCTCCGGGTCGAACGCGTTGATCAGCGACGCGATCCCGCACGCCAGGGCGTGGACCCGCTCCTCCCACAGGCGCTGGGCGGCCGCGTCGCCGGCGTGGACCGCCTCGACCAGCGCGGCGATCGAGGCGTAGCGCCCGCCCGACTGCTCGCCGAGCGTGTGGGCCCCGACCAAATCCTCCAGCGACCCGGGCGTGCCCACGATATCGCCTTGGCCGCGGCGGTCGAGCGTGATGTGGCCGAGGTGTCCGGCCCGGCCGATGGCGCCCTGGAGCAGTTGGCCGTCGACGATCGCGGCCCCGCCGACACCGGTGCCCAGGGTGAGCATGATCGCATGGCGCTTGCCCGCCGCGGCCCCGAGCCAGGCCTCGGCGAGCAGGGCCGCGTGTGCGTCGTTGAGCACGCGCACGCAGCGCCCGAGCTGCTGCGACCAGTCGAGCCCCTGCACCGCCTCGAGCCGGCCGCGCATCCAGCGGATGGCGCGGTTGTCTGCATCGACCAGGCCCGGCGCGGCAATGCCGACCGGCTCGCCGGCGGGCGTGGCCACCTCTCGCAGCAGCAGCGCGACCCGCTCGGCCAGTTCGGCGGCGCCGGCGGGCGTCGGTGCGTGCGATGAGCCGAGCACCCGCCCGGCGGCGTCGAGGCGCACCGACTTGATGTTCGTGCCGCCGATGTCGATGCCCGTCATGCTCATCTGGAGCCTTTTGAGAAACCGCGAAGAGGCGAAGAAAGCGAAGGACGCGAAGAAGATTCAGTTGCTTACTGACCTTTGAATGGTTGGCTTGACCACGGGTTGGCGTCGCTCAGGGTGCCACGGCTTGACCGCGAAGCGGCAAGCCGTGCGATCATCGGCCAGCGCACGGCTTGCCCTTCGGGACAAGCCGTGGCACCCAACGATCAGCAGTTAAAGCGACCATTCAAACGTCATCCATCCCCTGCAGCTTCGTTCCTTCGCGCCTCTTCGCTCCTTCGCGGTTTGTTTTTCATGTGTCCTCGGCCCCGGGCGTCGTAATCTGCCCCTCGCTGACCGACCAGCCGCCGTCGACCGCCAGCACCTGCCCGGTGACGAAGCGGGCCGCGTCCGAGAGCAGGTAGGCCACCGCCTCGTCCAGGTCTTCGGGTCGGCCGATCCGCCCGCCGTCCAGCGGCTGCTTGGTGGCGATGAAGCGCAGGATGCGCTCGTCGCCGGCAGCGCGCCGGGCCATGGGCGTCTCGACCAGCGCCGGGGCGATGACGTTGAAGCGGATGCCGCGAGCGGCGTAGCACGCGGCGCAGGCGCGGGTGAACCCGACGATCGCGCTCTTGGCCGCGGCGTAGGCGTGCGTGGCGAAGTACGTCGGCGAGGGCGAGAAGCCCAGGACGCTGCCCATGTTCAGCACCGCCCCGCCGACGCCGCGGTCCAGGAACGAACGCACCGCGGCGCGGTTGGCCAGGATCAACGACTTGAGATTCAGATCCAGCGTGAAGTCGAGCCCCTCGTCGGTCAGCTCATGCAGCGGCCCATCGCCCTCGGCCCGGCCGCTGCCGCCGGCGACGCAGTAGAGGGCATCGAAGCGCCCGAAGCGCTCGATCGCCAACGCGATCGCCCGCGGGGCGGTGGCGGGATCGGTCGCGTCACCGACAAGCGCCACCCCC
>SKPT01000246.1 GCA_007119405.1 Phycisphaeraceae bacterium | reverse complement strand
GAGCTGGTGGCGTTGGGCGCGGGGCCGGCCGAGAGGCCGTTCGCGGCGCATCTGACGCTGGGGCGGCTGAGGCCGCGGCGCGGGCGCCGCCGCAGCGGGGGCGGGGGGGAAGCGGCGGCCGTGGACGAGCTGCTGGCCCGCTACGCCGACGAGCCGCTGGGCGTCAGCGCGGTGCGTGGCGTGTCGCTGATGGCCAGCCAACTCACGCCGACCGGGCCGGTGTATGAGGTGGTACACGATGCGCGGTGAGGGCCGCGGCCGGGTAATCGTCGCGGCGCAGGCACACAGCCCCCTGTCGGGATGCGGCGTGGCCCGGTTCTCGCGCGCGTTGTCAGGCGTAGTCGGGCGCCTGGCCCGGCTTCCACTTGATGTTGCACCCGGCCGAGGGGCGCTGCGGCTCGGGCACGGGCTGGTCGTTGAGCACGGCATCCAGGGCGGCGCGCAGGTCCTGGCCGGTGACCGGCTGGCCGGAGTTCGGCCGCGAGTCGTCGAGCTGGCCGCGGTAGACGAGCTTGCGCTGCTTGTTGAACACGAAAAAGTCGGGCGTGCACGCGGCGCGGTAGGCCTTGGCGACCTCCTGGCTCTCGTCAAAGAGGTAGGGGAACGTCAAGCCCCACTGCTGCCGGGCCTGGCGCATCTTGTCGGGGCTGTCGTCGGGGTAGTTGTCCACGTCGTTGCTGTTGATGGCCACGATGCCCACGTCGCGGGCCTGGTACTCCTGCCCGAGCTGGGCGAGGTGCTCGGCGACGTGCTTGACGAACGGGCAATGGTTGCAGATAAACATCACCAGCAGCGCCTTCTTGCCCGCGAAATCCTTGAGCTTGACCGTGTTGCCCTCGGTGTCGGGCAGCGAGAAGTCCGGGGCCTCGGTGCCGAGCTCGAGCATGGTGGATGGGGTGACGGCCATGGCATTCTCCTTCCCTTGAGGGTTGTCGCGATGATACGCGCCGCGGAAGGGGCGGGCAACGAGGGATCCGGTCGCGGCGACGAGACGCCGCACACGCACCGCCGTGAACGCTGGCGGCCGCGTGGGCAGAGCGAAGCGGCAAGCCGTGCGCGGCGTGACGGAGGCACGGCTTGCCCTGCGGCTCAAGCCGTGGCACCCAACGCCCTGGCCTTTGACGCTTCTGAAAAACCCCATACCCCGCTGAATCCCGCGACAAACCGCGAAGGCGCGAAGCAGCGAAGGTACAGGGGATGAAACCAGATGAATCTTTCTCGCGTCCTTCGCCTGCTTCGCTTCTTCGCGGTTTTTCAGAGGCCCCCTTTATCTGAATCCGTGTTCATCCGTGGCGTACCGGCAGCCGCGAGCAGGCCGGCCAGCCAGTCCATGTAGCGGTACGGCAGGCCGTGCTCGTCATGGAGGCGGCGCAAGCGGGCGAGGTAGGTCTCGTAAAGCTCCTGCTGCCACTGCTCGGTGCCCTGCTGGCAGAAGAAGATGCGGCAGCCCAGGGGGCGGATGGCGTGCGTGGTGCACAGGTTGTTGCGCTGGTAGGGGCAGGCCTCGACGCCATCGTGGAGGATGGGCAGGCGGTGGATTTCGGATTGCGAATTTCGAATTTCGGATTTGGGGTCGAGCGCCGCATTCTGTTGCAGAAACCACGCGATCTCCAGGCCGGTGACGTAGAGGCGGTGATCGAAGCTGGCAAAGCGGCAGCAGCGGCCGGATTGCCAGCAGGTGGGCCCGCGCGCGGCGATGTCGGCGTCGAGCTCGGCGTAGAGCGCCCGCAGGGCGGCGTCGATGCCCGGGTCGCGGGCGGCGCGATGCCAGTGTGGCCAGAGGGTCGCGTCGGTCATGGGCGATCGCCAGGGGATGAACACAGTTGATGAAGGGAGGGACCACGATGCGTTGCGAGGCGGTCGGTGGGCGGCGGTCGTTCATCTTCGCGAAGCCGCAAGCGGCTGGCCACTGCCTTGCCTTACTGCCCTTGTTCGTGTTCATTCGTGTTCATTCGTGGCTCATGTGTCTACAGCTCATCGGGGTTGGACTCGAGGATGATGCGGATCTTCTCGACGGGGTAGAAGTTGCCGCCCTGCTGCATGCCCGGGCAGGTGCGGGCGGCCTCGCGCCAGGCGTCGGGCGAGGCGAGGTTGCTCCGCCAGAAGGGCCAGGTGCGGCATTGCGTGGGCCGGACGGGGTAGATCGAGCACAGGGCCTTGCCGGCCTCGTCGCGCTGGAGGAAGACACAGTCGTACTGCTCGCGCTTGACCTTGACCTCGTCGAGCGACCATCGGCCGAACTTGCGGTGGGCGTAGCGCTGGCGGAATTGGGCCTCGGTGATGCCCAGGTACTCGGCGATGGCGCGGGCCTCGTCGTCGTTGAACCAGACGAAGCCGGTGGGCCCGGTGCAGCAGTTGCCGCACTGCGTGCACTTGAAGCTCAGGCCGGGGGCGTACCAGGGGTCGTCGGGGCTGGGAGGCATGAGGCGGGATTGTAGGTGCTGGCGGGGAGAAATGCAGAATTCAGAATGCAGAATGCAGAATGAAGAATTCACTTTGCAGGGTCAACCTCCGGTCGCGAAGGGGGTGCCACTGACGCACCCCCGGGCCCGTTCTGCATTCTGCATTCCGCATTCTGCATTCTGCATTTTGAATTCTGAATTCCGCCTTGCCTCCCCGCCAGGGCGCTGCGCTAGAATCGCGCGACGAGGTTGATGGAGGCGACGCGATGCCTGATACCCCGACGACGCAGGCGCCGGCTTCGACGAACGTCGAGGCCTACCGCGCGGTCCGCGCGACGACCGAAGCCCTGTGCCGGGATCTGTCGCCCGAGGACTGCGTGGTGCAGACGGCCGAGCAGGTCAGCCCCGCCAAGTGGCACCTGGCGCACACGAGCTGGTTCTTCGAGCGCTTCCTCCTCGCCGAGCTCGTGCCCGGCTACGAGCCGGTGTGCGCGATGTACGACTACCTGTTCAACTCCTACTACAACGGCGCCGGGCCGCAGCACTGTCGGCCGCGGCGGGGGCTGATCTCGCGCCCCACGCTCGACGAGGTCCACACCTACCGCCGGATCATCGACGAGCGCATGGCCCAGCTCATCGACGACTGCCCGGGCGAGCATCGGGCCACGCTCGACGAGCGGCTGGTGCTGGGCCTGAACCACGAGCAGCAGCACCAGGAGCTGATCGTCACGGACATCAAGCACGTCTTTTCCTCCAACCCGCTGCTGCCCGCCTACTGCGCCGCGCCACCGGTGACGCCGGGGCGGACGCCAACGCAGGGCTGGGTGGAGCTGGCGGGTGGTGTGCATGAGATCGGCCATGCCGGGGCGGGCTTCGCGTACGACAACGAGTCGCCGCGGCATCGCGTCTACCTCGAGCCCTTTGCGCTGGCGACCCGGCCGGTGACCAATGGCGAGTACCTGGCGTTCATTGACGATGGCGGCTACGAGCGTCACGAGCTGTGGCTGAGCCTGGGCTGGGCGACGGTCCAGGGGCAGGCGTGGCGGATGCCCATCTACTGGTATCGCGACGGCCGGCGGTGGATGCACTACACGCTGGCCGGGCCTTGCCAGATCGACGAGGCCGAACCCGTGGCGCACCTGAGCCACTTCGAGGCCGACGCCTACGCCCGCTGGGCCGGGGCGCGCCTGCCGAGCGAGGCCGAGTGGGAGGTGGCGTGTCGCGCGCAGCCGGTGCAAGGCAACCTGCTCGCTGCCGGGCGGTTTCACCCGGCGCCGCTGCGCGCCGATGAGGGTGGCGCAGCGCTGCATCGCTGCTTCGGCGACGTGTGGGAGTGGACGCGGTCGAGCTACGGGGCGTACCCCGGCTACCGCGCGGCGGCCGGGACGCTGGGCGAGTACAACGGCAAGTTCATGTGCAACCAGTACGTGCTCCGCGGCGGCTCGTGCGCCACACCCGCCGGGCACGTGCGCTCGACGTACCGCAACTTCTTCGAGCCCGAGGCGCGCTGGCAGTTCGCGGGCCTGCGCCTGGCGCGCGATGCGCAGGGCCGGGCATGACGCAACCCATGCGGATCGCCACTGCTTCACCCATCGTGGCCGATTGTCTGGCGTCGCTTTCGCGCCAGCCGCCGGAGCTGCCGTGCAAGTACCTCTACGACGAGCGGGGCTCGCGGCTGTTCGAGCGGATCTGCGACCTGCCCGAGTACTACCTGACGCGCACGGAGCTGGCGATCCTGCGCGACCACGCGCGGGAGATGGCGGCCTGGCTGGGCGAACGGGCGGCCGTGATCGAGCTGGGCGCGGGCTTCGGCCGCAAGACCCCGCTGCTGCTGGCGGCGCTGCGTCGGCCGGCGTGCTATGTGCCCATCGACATCGCCCCGGCGGCGCTGGCGGCGTCGACGCGCCGGCTGGCGGATCGCTTTCGGCATCTGCATATCGCACCGCTGTGCGCCGACTACACCGCCGACGCGCTGACGCTGCCCGAGCCGGCACGCAACACGGCGCGGCGGGTGATCTGGTTCCCCGGCTCGACGATCGGCAACTTTCACCCGGCGGACGCGGCCGCGTTCATGCAGCGCCTGGCGAAGCTCGCCGGCCCCGGCGGGCGCTTGCTCGTCGGCGTGGATCAGCGCAAGGCCCCGGCCATCCTCGAGCGCGCCTACAACGACGCCGCGGGCGTCACCGCCGCGTTCAACCTCAACCTGCTGCATCGGCTGAACCGCGACGCGCACGCGCGCTTCGACGTTGCGTCCTTCGCCCACCGCGCCGTGTTCAACGACGAGGCCTCCCGCGTGGAGATGCATCTCGTGGCGACGGGGCCGAGCCCCGTCGAGCTGGCCGGGCAACGCTTCTACTTCGCCCCCG
>SKPT01000216.1 GCA_007119405.1 Phycisphaeraceae bacterium | reverse complement strand
TGCGAGCCGCGCGTCGCGATGAAGACCACCGGCATGCCGTCGTCGATCAGCGCGATGGGCCCATGCTTCATCTCCGCGGCCGGCATCCCCTCGGCGTGGATGTAGCTGATCTCCTTGAGCTTCAGCGCCCCTTCCAGGGCCACGGGGTAGTTGTAGCCACGCCCCAGGAACAGCCAGTTGTCGCGCTCGACCACCTGGGCGACGCAATCGCGAATGTACTGCGACTGCTGCACGAGCTTCTCCACGTGATCGGGCAGCGCCTCGAGCGCGTCGATGTAGCGCTCGATCGTCTCGGCCGCCAGCCAGCGCCGCCGGCCGACGTACAGCGCCAGGAGCGTCAGCACCGCCACCTGCCCCACGAACGCCTTGGTCGACGCCACGCCCACCTCCGGCCCGACGCGCAGATACACCCCCGCATCCGTCTCGCGGGCGATGGTCGAGCCCACGGCATTGACCACGCCCAGCGCGAGCGCCCCGCGCTCGCGCGTCTCGCGCAGGGCGGCGAGCGTGTCGGCCGTCTCGCCGCTCTGGCTGATGGGCACGATGACGGTGCCGTCCTCGATGATCGGGTTGCGGTAGCGCAGCTCCGACGCGTACTCGCAGCGCGCCGGGACGCGGGCGAGATCCTCGAAGAGGTACTCGCCGATGAGCCCGGCGTGATAGGCCGTGCCCTGCCCGGTGAGGATGAAGCGCTTGGCGCGGACGAGCTCGCGTTTGAAGCTCGCCACCCCGCCGAGCACGATGCGCCCGTCGCGCTTGTCGAGCCGGCCGCGGAAGCAGGTGCGCAGCGACTCGGGCTGCTCGCAGATCTCCTTGAGCATGAAGTGGTCGTAGCCGCCGAGCTCGATCTGCTGAAGGTCCATCTCCAGCTCATACACCTGTTGGGTCACCGGCTGGTTGTCGATGGTGGTGGTGCGGAACTGCTCCGCCCAGGGCCCGTCGCCGGTGCCCAGGCGATCCACCGGCCCGGCGCAGAGGCGGGCGACCTGGTAGTCGTCGAGCGTGATGACCTGCGTCGTGTGGCTGATGATCGCCGCGGCGTCCGACGCCACGACGTAGCTGCCCTCGGCGATGCCGATGATCAGCGGGCTGCCCTTGCGGGCGCAGATGAGGGTGTGCGGCTCATTGGCGCAGATCGCCGCGATGGCGTAGGCCCCGGTCACCTCGCGCATCGCCGCCTGCACCGCCTTCTCCAGGTCGCCGTCATACAACTCGGCGATGAGCTTGGCGAGCACCTCCGTGTCCGTCTCCGACGTGAAGACGTGGCCCTTGCCTTGCAGGTACTTGCGCAGGGCGGCGTAGTTCTCGATGATGCCATTGTGCACGACGGCCACGGCGTGGCCCTGCCGCGTGGTGCCCGTGTGCGGATGGGCGTTGGCTTCGCTCGGCTCGCCGTGGGTCGCCCAGCGCGTGTGGGCGATGCCCAGCGTCGCGCTGTCGAACGGCCCGTCCGCGGCCGCGACCGCCTCCTCGAGGACGCTGACCCGGCCGACCGCCCTGCAGGTGCTGATCCCCGCGCTGGCCGGGTCGCGGCTGTCGATCACCGCGATCCCCGCCGAGTCGTAGCCGCGGTACTCCAGCCGCTTCAGGCCCTCGATCAGCAGCGGGGCGGCGGTCTTGTTTCCGACGTAGGCGACGATGCCACACATGGGCAGGCTCCTGGGGGTCTCAGCAATCGGCGCGAAACGGGCGCACCACCCTCGGCCCCCCTCTGTCCAGACATCATCGGTACGATTCGTGTGCCAGAAAAGGTCTTTCCGGGGCTATCCCGCCCCCCGGCGGGGAGGAACCACCGATGCATGGTGATGCACGCTGATCGGCTCCTGCTCCTGATCCTAATCCTGATTCCTGATTCCGGACCCCGGATTGCGGGTCGTCCCTAGAAATCCCGCCCTTCGCTCGCGGACTCGCTCAGGACGGGCGTTAACCGGGGCAGATCAATGCGCGATCGTTAACGCCCGTCCTGAGCGAGTTCGCGAGCGAAGGGCGGGATTTCTCCAAGGGAATCGCGATCAGGAATCAGGATTAGGATTAGGAACAAATCGGTGTGCATCACCATGCATCGGTGGTTCCCGCCGCCCCTCGGCGCTACAGCACCGTCCGGGCGTGCCACCTGGCGTCCAGGCCGGCGACCACGGCCCGCGAGGGCTTCGTGCCGTAGTGGCCGCCGGGCATGGGCACGTGGTGCACGAGCGTCAGCTCCTGGTCGACCGCCTCGGGCAGCTCGATCTGCCAGAAGCCCTGGCCCAGCGGGTACTGGGCCGAGACCATGCACGGGGCCCCGGCGTTGAGGAAGTCGAGCTGGCGGGCGCCCTCGCGGTACTTCTCCCAGTGCCAGGGCTTGTGGATGTGGCCGTGGACGAACAGCACCCGGGCCGGGCACGTCGCCAGCAGGTGGTGCAGCGTCTCGGCGTGGGCCATCTCGTGGGCCCAACTGCGCGGGGTGCCCGGCGGGGTGGCGCTGGGGTAGTGGCAGAGCACGACCAGGCCGTCGTCCGCGGTCAGCTCGGCGGCGAGGCGGCGGGCGGCGACGAGCTGCCTGGCGCCCAGGCCGCCGCGCGAGAGCATCACCTGCGGGCGCGCCGAGTCCAGCGACAGCAGCCGCCACCGGCCGATCAGCGGCCGCACGTCCGGAAACCGCGCCGGCACGAGGCGATGCAGCAGCTTCTCCATCCGCCGCTTGCGCGCCGAGCGGAAGGTGTAGCGGTCGTGGTTGCCCGGCACCATCACCACCGGCACATGGTCGGCCAGCGGCAGGAACAGCCGCTCGATCTCGGCGAACTCGTCCTCCAGCGACGTCGTCGTCAGGTCGCCGGTCAGCAGCACGAGTTCCGGCTTGAGCGAGCGCACGTGCTCGATCAGCGGCGGGAGCATGTCGTGGTTGAAGCGGAAGCGGCGGTTCAGCCACAGGTTCGACTGGCCCAGCAAGCGCTTGCCCAGCAGCCGGCGGGGCGAGACCCGCAGGCGGTACAGGTGAATGTCCCCGATCACCACGACGCGCAACGCAGACTCCTTCAGAGCCGGTGAGGATTGCCCCGAAAAGCATTCTACCGCCGGATCGGCGACGGGATCGGCATTCATGGCAGGGTCGTCCATTGGGACCTCGGAATCACCGCGAAGAAGCGAAGCGGGCGAAGGACGCGAAGGAGATTTATCGTGATTAACTCGACTGAACGATTTCGCCCCCCTCCCTTCGGGAGGGGCCGGGGGAGGGTGGGTCCGGACGCCTTGCGTGAGCGCTTCAGGCATGCCCGGTGCCCTCAGCGGTCGGGCGTGACGGGGACGCATGGTCGCCGGTGACGCCCTCCCCCTGCCCCCTCCCGGGGGGAGGGGGTTCCGATCGGCTTGCTGGATCTGCTACACCTTCGCCACTTCGCGCCCCTTCGCTTCTTCGCCGTTCGTTGTCACGTCAGTTCAGCCGCCAGATCTCGAAGTTCAACACCGATGCAAAGCTCACCCACGCGAGGTAGGGCACCAGCAGCAGCGCCGCGGGGCGATCGTGCCGCCAGAACGCCATCACTGTCGCCACGATCAACACCCACAGCACAGCAATGTGAACGAACGCCCAGCCCGGCAGGCGGAAGTGGAAGAACGTGAACGACCAGGCCGCGTTGACCGCGAGCTGCACGAGGAACAGCCCCAAAGCACCGCGGGCCGCGGCCAATCGACGTGTCCGCCACACGCCCCGCCAGACGCGCCACGCCGCGACGCCCATGAGGATGTACAGCAGCGTCCAAGCGGGGCCGAAGACCCATCCTGGCGGGGTGAACGCGGGGCGGTCGAGCGTGGGGTACCAGGTGCGCGTCGCGTCGGCGGTGGCGACGGAGCCGACGGCGCCGGCGGCGAGGCTCAGCGCCACCCAGCCGACGAGCCCGAGCAGATCCGCGCGTCGACCGAGGCGATGGGCCATCACCTGCCGCTCCCGAGCCCCCGCCACTGAGATGATAGGCAGGCAAGGGACGGCCGACGGCGTCACTCCAGCCCGAGCAACTGCGCCAGGGCCTGGTCGAGGTGGGGGTGGACGAAGTCGAAGCCGGCCTCGGTGAGCCGGCGCGGCAGGACGCGCATCGAGCCCAGCAGCGTCTCCTCGGCCATCTGTCCCATGGCCAGGCGCAGGGCGGCGCCGGGCACGCCGAGGAAGGTCGGCCGGTGCAGCGCCCCGCCGAGGGTGCGGGTGAAGTCGCGGTTGGTCACCGGCTGGGGGGCGACGACGTTGACGGGCCCGGCCATGACGTCGTTGACCAGGCAGAAGTAGATGGCGCGGACGACGTCCTCGATGCTCACCCACGACCACCAGTGGGCTCCGCCGGCCAGCGACCCGCCCAGGCCCAGGCGAAAGGCGGGCAGCATGCTGCCCAGCGCCCCGCCAGCGGGGCTGAGCACCATGCCAAAGCGGGTCATGACGACGCGGACGCCGGCGGGCTCGGCGGCGCGGGCGGCCCTTTCCCAGGCCTGGACCGTCTCGGCCAGGAAGCCGTAGCCGGGGTCGCTGGCCTCGTCGAGCAGCTCGTCGCCGCGGCTGCCGTAGGCGTTGATGCCCGAGGCGTTGATCATCACGGCCGGGCGGCGCTGCATGCGGGCGATGGCGTCGGTGAGCGTCTTCGTGGCGCCCAGGCGGCTGTCGCGGATGCGCCGCTTGCGGGCGTCGGTCCATCGGCCGACGATCGACTCGCCGGCGAGGTTGACGATGGCGTCGACGCCGGCCTCGCCGTCGCCGGCGGCGACGCCGGCCAGGGCCGCGTCGTCCAGCTCGCCGCGCGTCGGCGACCAGGCGA
>SKPT01000095.1 GCA_007119405.1 Phycisphaeraceae bacterium | reverse complement strand
GCTCGCCGGCCAGCGGAGCATCAAGCCCGACGCCGCCGGCGACAACCCCGACGCCCACTGGCGCGACCGCCACCAGCGGGCCCTGGCCGAGCACTTCGACCAGGTCCGCCTCCGCCCGCCGCGCGTCCACAACGAGCCCGCCGACGCCCGCCTCGCCACCCGCCCGCTTCTCGTCCTGGCCAGCCTCTGGGCCCTGGGCCTGGTCCCCATCGCCCTGACCAAGCGCCCCCTGACCTTCGAGGTCCGCGACTGAGCGCCGTGTCTCCGGGAGGCGTTGCCCGGCTACCCCCCCTCGCGCCGGGCGGAAGGGCCGCTCTGCCTTCTGCATTCTGCACTCTGCCTTCCGCATTCTGCACTCTGCCTTCCGCATTCTGCATTCTGCATTCTGCATTCTGCATTGCGAATCCCCCTTGGCGCGCCCCCAACACCTGCTATACTCAATGGCTATGCCCCCTCGCCGGATCATTGCGATCGCCCGGATCATTATCCGCCCCGACCGCTAGGGCAGGCGATCGTCCCATTGCCATGAGCGACCATCAGCCCTGCCCCTTGCAGGGTTGCTTTCGTTACGGAACACCACCATGACCACCCCCGCCACCCGCGCAACTCCCGCCAACGCCGCCGCCAAGCCGCGCATCGAGATCTACGACACCACCCTGCGCGACGGCACGCAGGGCCTGGGCGTGTCGCTGAGCCTCGTGGACAAGCTCAAGATCGCCCGCGTGCTCGACCAGCTCGGCGTCGACTTCATCGAGGGCGGCTACCCCCTGTCCAACCCCAAGGACGTCGCCTTCTTCGAGCAGGTCCAGAAGCTCAATCTCGCCCACGCCCGCATCTGCGCCTTCGGCATGACCCGTCGACGCGGCATCGAGCCGGCCGAGGACCCCGGCATGCAGGCCCTCGTCCAGAGCGGCGCGCCCGTCATCACCATCGTCGGCAAGACCTGGGACCTGCACGTCGCCGAGGTTCTGCGCGTCACCGAGGACGAGAACCTGGCCATGATCCGCGAGTCCGTCCGCTACTGCCGCGAGCACGGCGGCGCCAACGGCGCCAGCGACAGTGGCGCGAGTGACAGCGGCGGGGGCGACAGTGGCGGGGGCGAGGTCTTCTACGACGCCGAGCACTTTTTCGACGGCTACCGCGCCAACCCCGACTACGCCATCAAGACCCTCCAGGCAGCGCTCGACGGCGGCGCCACCCGCCTCGTCCTGTGCGACACCAACGGCGGCTCGCTGCCCGCGTTCATCACCGACGCCGTCAACGCCGTCCGCCACGCCCTGGGCCAGGACGTCAAGCTGGGCATCCACACCCACAACGACTCCGGCCTGGCCGTCGCCAACAGCCTCGCCGCCGTCGACGCCGGCGCCATCCAGGTCCAGGGCACCATCAACGGCATCGGCGAACGCTGCGGCAACGTCGACCTGACCACCGTCATCGCCAACCTCACGCTCAAGCTCGGCCACGACTGCCTGGCCCCCGGCTCGCTCAAACGCCTGACCGAAGTCGCCCGCTACGTCTACGAGCTGGCCAACCTCAACATCGTCCACGGCCAACCGTTCGTCGGGCCCGCAGCCTTCGCCCACAAGGGCGGCATGCACGTCCACGCCGTGCAGCGCGTCGCCCACAGCTACGAGCACGTCGAGCCCGAGGCCGTGGGAAACCAGCGCCAGATCCTCGTCTCCGAGCTCGCCGGCGCCTCCAACATCGCCGCGACGCTGCGCGACAAGTTCAAGCTCGACGGCGACCGCAAGCTCCAGCGCCGCGTGCTCGAGCGCGTCCAGGACCTGGAGAACGAGGGCTACCAGTTCGAAGCCGCCCAGGCCAGCTTCGAGCTGCTGGTGCACGAGGTGCTCGGCCAGCGGCCCGGCTACTGGGAGCTGGACCACTACCGCTGCATGATCCTCAAGCGCGACGGCGAGGCCCCGAGCACCGAGGCCACCGTCAAGCTCAAGGTCAACCAGCGCCTCGAGCATCACGTCGCCGAGGGCGACGGCCCCGTCAACGCGCTGGACGGCGCCCTGCGCCGCTGCCTGCACCATCACTACCCGCAACTGACGACGGTGCACCTGAGCGACTACAAGGTGCGCGTGGTCAACCCCACCGCCGAGTCGGCCGCCAAGGTCCGCGTCTTCGCCGAGTTCACCGTCCGCGACGGCCAGCTCGGCACGGACAACTTCACCACCATCGGCGTCGACGAGAACATCGTCGACGCCTCGTGGCAGGCCATCGCCGACGCGTTCGCGTATCACCTGTTGCAGACGAGCCAGGCGAAGGCGGACGCGAAGCAGCAGGTCCAGGCGTAAAGAGAGCGGCCCCGATCGGAACCCCCTCCCCCCGGGAGGGGGCAGGGGGAGGGTGCGCCCTGCCACCGTGCGTCACCGCAACGCCGACCACCATCCCGCAACAACCCCGCGACCAACATCGCGTCCGGCCCGCAACGCCCACGGCCGCAGCCTCCCCCAGCCCCTCCCGAAGGGAGGGGGGCCACGCTGCCGCCTGCCGTCGTCCGGGTCCATTTCAGCGAGGTATACTCATCGTCGATCCCTTTACATCGGGGGCACGCATGGCATACCTTCAAACCCAACGATTCTGCTCGGAATGCGAGCGCAGAACACTTCACGCGCGGGAGCACTTCAGCGGAGCCTGGGGATGCCTGCTCACAATCTTGACGGGCGGCCTGTTCCTCGTGATCTGGCTGGTGATCGCGATTCTCGAAGCCTCCAAGCCGTGGCGATGCCAGATCTGCGGCCACGCTCGAATAATGTGATCGACGCCACGTGCAGGCAACCCGCGGGTGCCACGCAACGCCGTGAACTTCGGCTGTAGGGTGGGTAGAGCGAAGCGAAACCCACCGGTTGCGGCGGGAATCAACGGCCAGCGTGGTGGGTTTCGCTGCGCTCTACCCACTCTAAATCAGCGCCGCCGCGCGTGAAGCTCACGGCGCCGGGTGCCACGGCTTGTCCCGAAGGGCAATCCGTGCCGCCACGATCGCTCGCACGGCTTGCCGCATTCGCGGTCAAGCCGTGGCACCCCGGCGCGCGTCTTGACGCCCGCATGCCGCGATCACATTGTCCGGGTCTTCGCGCCAAAGCACTGGCCGGCAAGCCACCAGTGGCACCCGTGCCGGACATAACCTAGATCGCGTTCAATCCAATCGAAGCGGGTGCCACTGACAAGGCCGTCCTCGGCCTTGTCAGTGTCGCACGGCGCAGCGGCGCCGCCTCCCCGCCTCGCACCGACAAGCTCCGCGGACTGCGCTTGTCAGTGGCACCCACCCGCTGCGAATGTCGCCGGGCCGGTGCAGGGTTGACGGCGCCCTAACCCACCACCGCCGGCCCCCACGCCACCACGTCCATCTCATGCGCGTAGTGCAGCACCGGCTCACCCGCCAGCGCCAACCCCAGCGGCGCCGCCATCGTCTGCACCTCGAACCGCGCCTCCGCCGGCTGCAATGGCCACGGCGCATGATGAATCTCCCCACGCAGCCCCTGCCCCCGCCGCGTCACCGTGTACAGGCAATACCGCTCGGTCACGAAATGCTCGAAGGAGCCCGGCTCCGCATAGGCCGGCGGCCCCACCGCGCGGTACGTGGCGCGAAATGCCGCCTCGGCCGACGCGTCGACCGGGTGCGGCAGGTGACGCAGCACTCGCGGGCGATGATCCGCCGCCAGCCGCCGGCTCGCGTAACGCACCGCGCCGTCGTCGGCCACGTCCACGCGCATCTTGGCCAGGTAGTACGCCAGCCGATACACCGCCCGCGCCGCGTGCACCGGCACCCGACGCGGGATGTCGAGGCTGAAGAAGTAGACGCCCGGCTTCTCACCCACGCGCACGTACGTGCGCACGTTCAGCTCGGCAAACGCCGACCATCGCCCCAGCCGCGGCGAGCAGCGCGGCCGCACGTTGCTCATCGTGAACGGGATCACGCCGAGATACGCCCGTCCGTCGAACGTGTCCAGCTCCAGCGGCTCAGGCACCAGCGGCCGCAGCGCCGCCGGCTCCATCGCCCAGTGCGCAAAAAGCAGCCGATGCCAGCGCATCCGCATCACCCACGGCGTGCGCGGCACCGGCCATGGACGATGATCCACCGGCCCGGGCAGCGACATGGCGTGATCATAGCGGCGCCCGCCTCGCGCCTTTGCCGAACCCCGATCCCCGAACCCGGAACCCCAGCCTCACCCCTTCTTCGACGCGCCGTAGATCACGAACTGGTGGCTGACCGGCTCAATCCCGTGCTCGCGGCATATGCGGTCCCGCAGCGCCACCAGCTCGTTGGCCGGAAACTCGATCACCTCGTTCGTGTCCACGCACACCAGGTAGCCCTTGGGCTCGCGGCCGAAGCTCAGTTGGTAGTGCGTCTGCCGCGCGTCCAGCAGCACTTCCGTCACGATCCCCGCCTCCACCAGGTGCTTGAGCGTGCGGTAGATCGTCGCCTTGCTCACCCGCCGATCCCCGCGGCGGACATCCTCGAGCAGCTCCTCAGCCTCGAACACGCCGTCGCGGGCGAGCACGGCGTCCAGGATCGTCGCCCGCTCCGTCGTGAACTTCAGCCCCTGCCGCTTGAGGAACCGCCGGAAGATCGCGCACATCGGCATGATCAGGTCCGGACCTGACGAGGAACTGGCGGTGGGAAAAGCCATCCACCCATTCTACCCGCGCCCCCGTTGGCCGTCGCCTTCGAGGCGACGGCGGGGCCACGAGCACGGCTTGCCCTTCGGGACAAGCCGTGGCACCCGGCGCCGTGAACTTCACGCGTGCCGGCGCTGACGTAGGGTGG
>SKPT01000368.1 GCA_007119405.1 Phycisphaeraceae bacterium | reverse complement strand
TTGGCCGCACGCAGCAGCGGCGCCGGCTGCTGCTTGGCATCGCCGCCGCCGGCCTGACGCTGGCGGATCGCCTCGGCCTGCTTCTCCCGGGCGCGCTCGACCATCGACTCCACTCCGCTGCGCACATCGGAGATCAGGATCCGCTCCAGCACCTCCCCCTGATCGGCCGGGTCCGCCTCGAGGAACATCAGCATGGCGGCGCTGAGCACCATGCCCTTCTGCTTGCCATGCCCGTAGTGCCGGCAGACCTCGTTGAACTCGGTCAGCAGCGCCTCGGGGATGGCGAGGTTGATCGTCTTCTTTCGGGCCATGATGTGGGCCATTTGAAACTCCGCCGTGCCGCAACGTCAATCATCGTATGAGCATACACGAAAGATGATATTCTCATTGGGGTTTTCCCCGAATGATGGCACAAATGCACGGCCCGAGCGCGCGGGGTTTCCGCAAGCCGGTTTCCTGTGCCGCCGCGGCCGCGGCCCGGTCCGCCGGCTCGCTAAACTCGGGTCATGAGCGGCTCGCTCTCCCACCGCCGTCGCCCCGAGGTCGCCGAGTACGGCATCGCGCGAGACGCCCTGCCCGCGTTCGACGCCGGGCCCATCGACCTGCGTCAATGGTTCCCCGAGCCCGACCGCCCGCTGGAGCTGGAGATCGGCTCGGGCAAGGGCACGTTCCTGGTCCAGCACGCCGCCCGCCACGCGGCGGTCAACTTCCTGGGCATCGAGTACGCCCGCGCGTTCTGGCGCCACGCCGCCGACCGCGCCCGCCGCCACGGCCTGGCCAACGTCCGCCTGGTCCACTTCGAGGCCGGCGCCTTCGTCCGCCACTTCGTGCCCACCGGCGCGATCCGGCAGGTGCACGTCTACTTCCCCGACCCCTGGCCCAAGAAGCGCCACCACAAGCGCCGGCTGATCCAGGCGGCGCTGCTGCGCGAGCTGCACCGGATCCTGGAGCCCGCCCGCGACGACGCGCCCGAGGCCGGGCAGATCCGCCTGGCCACCGACCATGCCGACTACTTCGCGTGGATGTGCGAGCACGCCGAGGCGGTGGCCGACTGGTTCGAGCGGTTGCCCTACGAGCCGCCGGACTCCGCCGGCCAGGGCGAGTGCGCGGGCACGAACTTCGAGCGCAAGTACCGTCGTGAAGGCCGGCAGGTCCAGGGCATGATCCTGCGTCGGCGGTGAGGTGGCCGGGGCGGGCTACCGGCCGGAGCCTTCTTCGAGTTTCGCCAGGGCGCTTTCGAGCCCCGGCCGCAGCCCCGGCCGGACGTGCGTGCCCAGCGCCCGCCAGGCCGCGTGCTCGCGGTCGTTGCGCGGCCGGGGCAGGAAGCCGACGTCCAGGTAAAGGTTGATCGCCGCCAACCGCGGCGTCTGCGTCGTCAGCCGCGCCCGCCGATGGCCCAGTTCCGCCAGGCGATGGCAGGTCGCCAGCAACAGGGCCCGGCCCAGGCCGCGCCCCTGCGCCTCGGGGACGACGGCGATCCAGTGCACGCGGCCGGTGGCGTCGGCGTCCATCCAGGCGGTGCTCGTGCCGATGACCTCGCCCCCGGGCCCGACGAGGTAGAGCTGGCGCTGGGCCAGCAACGCCGCGTCGCGGCCGAACTCGCGCTCGAACCACTCGGGACGATGATCGTTGTAACGGTCGGCGCGCACGTGGATGTCGTGCCAGTGAGCCTCGTCGCCCGGCTGGTAGCGCCGCACGTGGTGGTCGCTCGGCCAGACGGGGGCGGGCAGGGCGTCGAGGTCGGGCCGGATCATCTCGATGGAAACTTGCGTGTCGCCGGCGAACATTGTGAAGGCTCCGGGGCGTGCAGGGTGGTTAGAGCGAAGCGATGGCTGCGCTCTACCCACCCTGCATCAGCGCCGCCACGTGTAAAGTTCACGGCGGTGGGTGCCACGGCTTGCCCGCGAAGCGGCAAGCCGTGCGGAAGGCCCACGCGGATCCGCGACCGCGCACCTCAAGTCCGGTTTCTCGGCCTATTCCACCTGCACGTCGCCGAACGTCACGTCCGCGTGGTGCGCCAGCAGGACCAGGCTGCCGTGCGTGTGACTGCCCGCAGCGGCCTCGCCGGCGATGTCCCACGCCTCGGGCTCGGGCTCGTCGGCCGACCACACCTTCATGGCGAAGTGGTTCGGCCGGCCCGGCTGCGTGCGCGATCGCACCTTGAGCACGTAAGGCCGCTCCAGCTCCGGGTCGTGCTCGCCCTGCTCGCGGCCGATCAACTCGCCGCCGACGCCGGCCCAGAGCTCCTTGCGCATGGGCCCGGCCTTGTTCCAGCGGTAGATCGCCAGGCTGCCGAACGGATGCCAGCCGCGCTTGGGCACCATGTCGCCCCACTGGCGGTGGCCCCGCCAGCCCATGAGCACGCCGAACGCCGGGCCGTAGCTCGGCCAGTTGTAGATCGCCGGCAGCGTCTCGTAGCCGTGGATGGTCACGGGCACCGTCGCGGTGTAGTCGCCCCAACTCATGTCGCCGACCGCCACGACGCGGTCGTAGGCGAGCGTCACGGGGCGCAGGCCGGCGCCCGTCAGCCGCCAATGCCCGTCGATGACGTGGGCGGCGGCGTCGATGGCGTCGAGCTCGCCCCAGGCGATGCGCGTCGGCAGCGGGCAGTGCTCGACATTCAAATGCTCGACGACGACATCGCGACGGGCGACTTCGTCGGCGTGGTTGTTCGCCCATATCTGCACGACGTTCTCGCCGGCCCGCAGCTCGTCGAACGCCAGCTCGATGTTGAAGTCGCCCGGCTGGCGCAGGCGGTAGGCGCTGGGCCCGAGCACCAGGGGCGTGAAGGGCCCGTCGTTGCACTGGTACGCGGCGGTGTAGATCGGCGCGTCGTCGCAGGTGATGCCACCGAGGACGTTGGCCCAGGGTTGAGCGCGGCCGCGTGCGGCGACGCGCGGGCGATCGTTGTGCCACAGGTCGATGAGGGGAGCAGCCATGGGGCGATGATACCGCGCGGCGACGAGTGGGGCCGGGGCGCCCTGATTGACTTCGGCTGCGGGGATGCCACTGGCGGCTTGCCCGCCAGTGCCTCGGCGCCGCGTGCGGCGTGGGCGGTTCAATCACGCAGCATGAAGGCAGTTTGCGGGGTTGATCGGCTTCGGTACGCCCGGGCACTGGCGGACAAGCCGCCAGTGGCACCCAATGCCCCGCATCGGTGATCTGCCACACCGACGCCCGCGTTCAGCCGGTGCCGCGGGCGGGGTCGGCTTCAAGGGCTTGAAGTTCCGTGCGCAGCTCGTCGAGCGCGGCGGCGTTGGGGTTGATGCGCTCAACGGCCTCGATCTGACGACGCGCCTCGACGGGTTGGCCGGCCTCGATGTACCAGCGTGCGGCCCGGGCGGGGACGCGCTCGTCGTCGGGGCGGAACATCGCCAGCGACTCGTAGTGCCGCGCCGCGTGCTCCGGCCGGCCGAGCATCTGCCAGCACAGCGCCAGGTCGTCGGCGACGGCGAGGGTCATCTGCTGCTCGGGGGGCAGCTCGCGCAGCACGTCGAGCGCGGCCTGGGGCTCGTTGGCGCGGCGCAGCAGCGTCGCGTGCGTGCGCGTGTAGCTGACCAGTTGCCGCTTGTAGCGCGGGGCGCGCTCGTTCAGGCGCTCGATCGCCCGCTGGATCTGGTCGATCGCCTGGCCCAGCCGCCCCTGCCGGGCGTTGAGCGTGGCCAGGGCGTAGTAGGCCCCGTGCATGGCGTCGTCCAGGCGCAGCGTCTCGAGCAGCGTGTCGCGGGCGCGGTCGTACTCCTGGCGCTCGATCTGCACTTGCGCCAGGTGCAGCCGGGCGAAGCTGTGCTCCGGCTCCAGGCCCACCGCCTCGCTGTAGTGGCGGTAGGCGCGGTCCAGGTCATTGAGCCCCATCGCCACGGTGCCGGCGAGCAGGTGCAGCTCCACGTCGCCCGGTGACAGGTCCAGCGCGGTCTCGAAGTGCTCAAGGGCCTGCTCGTTCTCGTCGTGGACCATGAGCATCCGCCCCATCAGCGCCTGGCCCGCGGCGTGGTCGGGCTGGGCCTCGAGCAGGCCGGCGAGCTCCTCGATCTGCTCGTCCAGGGCGGTCCGCTCGTCGACGGCCTGGGCGAAGCGCTGCTTGATGCGGTCGACGCGCTGCTCGAGCTCGGCGGGCTCGAGGCGGGTGGCGTCGCCGTCGGCGGGCTCGTCCTCGCGGCCGCACGCGGGCAGGGCGAGGGCGGCGAGCAGCAGGAGCATCAGGGCGGGCAGCGGGCGTGTGGGCATGGGCTCCATGAGCGTAGTCGGGTTCGGCGGCGATGCAAGGCGATCTACGAACCCCGGGGGACGATGGTTCTGTGGCGAGGCGATGAGGCCACCCTTGCCGGGCCGGGTTCCGTCGGCGAAGGGGGTGAGTGGGTGCCGCTGGCGGCTGGCCCGCCAGCGGCACCCGCGTCCGGCACAGCCTGTTTATCGGATGGGCGGCGGCGCGGGGTTGAGGCTATGATGCCCGGCATGCTGGAGATGACGCGGACGGTGCGGTTCTGCCTCGAGGATGGCGTCACGGGCACGAGCATGGACGCGCCGCTGGGCCGGCCGCGGCACAACACCTACTCCGCCTGGCCGGCGACGCGCGGGCTGGGGCGCTACTACGAGCTGAGCGTGACCTGCCGCGGCGACGTCGACCCGCAGACGGGCTACTGCATCAACATCCACGAGATCGACGAGGCGGTGCGCGAGCACGTGCTGCCGGACCTGCTGGACGTGGTCAACGACCCGGGCTCGACGCCGAGCAACATCGCCCTGGGCGAGCTGATGCAGCGGATGGTGCGGCTGCTG
>SKPT01000077.1 GCA_007119405.1 Phycisphaeraceae bacterium | reverse complement strand
TGCATCGGCGGCGCAATCGTCACAAAGCGAACAGCCGGGTCCGAGAAGCGGATCAAGCGCCTGCGGGATCAATTTCTCAGAACGTGTGTGAGAAGGGTGCCACGCAGCATCCCGGCAGGGTGCTGGGTACTTCGACCATCCAGGGTTCTTCGCACACAGCAGCCTTCGGCATGGTGCGTGGCACCCCGAAAAGACTTCTCACACACACGTTCTCCGGGCCCACATCAGCCGACCGGGGCCTTGCACATCTGGAGGATGTGGTTCGTGATGGCGCGGTGCAGGCGATGGGTGACGGGGCCGGGTTGGCCGTCGCCGATCGGCTGGCCGTCGACGTGTGTGACGGCGGTGACGTTGGTCGTGGTGCTGCAGATGAACGCTTCCTCGGCGGTGCGCAGCTCGTCGAGGGTGACCGCCTGCTCATGGACGCCGATTCCCTCGGCGCGGGCCAGGTCGATGAGCACGCCGCGCGTGATGCCGGGGAGGATGCGGCCGTCGGCCGGGTGGGTGTAGAGCTCACCGCGACGGACGACGAAGGCGTTGGAGGCGGAGGCCTCGGTGACCAGCCCGTTGTCGTGCATGAGCGCGTCGTTGGCGCCGGCGGCGATGGCGGCGTCGCGGGCCAGCGCGTTGGGCAGCAGCATCAGCGACTTGATCCAGCACTGCCTCCAGCGCAGGTCCTCGGCCAGGACGACGCGGGCGGTGCGCACCGGGCCGTCGGGGTTCAGCGCCTGCTGGGCCTTGGGCGACTTGTAGGCCATGACCAGGACGGTGGGGCGCGTCTGGGCGGGCAGGCGATGGTCGCGCCGCGCCGGGCCGCGCGTCACCTGCCAGTAGACCGAGGCCGACGCGACGCCAAGCTCGGCCACGAGCTGATCGCTGACGCGCGGCAGCTCGGCGACGTGAGGCGGCTCGGCGAGGCGGATGCCGGCGAGGCTGCGGCGCAGCCGGGCCAGGTGCTCGTCCATCGCGAACGCCTGGCCGAAGAAGTAGTGCGTGACCTCGTAGACGCCGTCGGCGAAGAGCGTGCCGCGGTCCTCGACGCTGAGCGTGGCGGCGTCGGGGTCGTGGAATTGGCCGTTGATGTAGACGCGGGAGTCGGGCATGGCGGGTCGAGTATAGTCGGGGATCAGCGGTGCCACGGCCTGTCCGCGAAGCGGCAAGCCGCCAGAGACACCGAATGTCGTGAGCTTACTCGTCGCGGTGCTGATGTAGGGTGGGTAGAGCGAAGCGAAACCCACCGGCGTTGTCGTCGACCCATGGTACTCATGGTGGGTTTCGCTTCGCTCTACCCACCCTACAACGCCAGGAGGCGTGCCCCCGCGGCGGGGCGGGTGACGAACAGGCTGGGCTCCAGGCCCGTCGCCGATTCGTAGCGCTGGTGCAGGTCGGCGGCGACGCGGTCGGCGGCGTCGGTGCGCACGAGCGTGATCGTGCAGCCGCCAAAGCCCCCGCCGGTCATGCGCGCCCCGAGCACGTCGCCGGCGTCCGCGTGCTCGCGCGCCAGCTCCACCAGCAGATCCAGCTCGCGGCAGGAGACCTCGTAGTCGTCACGCAGCGACGCGTGGCTGGCGAACATCAGCTCCCCCAGATGAGCCCAGTCCCGCCGCGTCATCGCCTCGACGGCCTCGAGCGTGCGGCGGTTTTCGCTGATCACGTGCCGGGCCCGGCGATAGGGAAGCTGATCCTCGTCGACGAACGCGTCCTGCAACTGCAGCATCGTCGCGTCGCGCAGGGCGTCGACGCCCAGGGCCTGCGCGGCCGTCTCGCACTCGGCGCGGCGGCGGGCGTACTCGCCGTCGGCGAGCTGGTGCTCGACGTTGGTGTTGGCCACCAGCACGGCAAGGGCCGGGTCGTCCAGCGGCACGGGGCGATGCTCGTGGCTGCGGCAGTCGATGAGCAGGGCGTGGTCGGCCTGGGCGAAGATGGCGATGAACTGGTCCATGATGCCGGTGGGGGCGCCGGCGAACTCGTGCTCGCAGCGCTGGCAGAGCAGGGCCTTCTCGACGCCCTCGATCGCCTGGCCGGCCAGGGCCTCGTAGAGCGTGGCGGTGCTGACCTCGAGCGCGGCGGAGGAGGAGAGCCCGCCGCCGAAGGGCACGGTCGAGTCGATGAAGGCGTCGAAGCCGCGGCCCGGGTTGATGCCGAGCTTGAGGTACCCGGCGACGACGCCGCGGACGTAGTTGCTCCAGGCCGGCTCACCGGGGCCGAGGTTGGGGGCGAGGTCGAAGCGGGCTTCGCCGGCGACATTGCCCGAGCGCAGGCGGATGGTCGCGTCGTCGCGCGGGGCGGCGACGATGACGGTCTGGCGCTCGATGGCCATGGGCAGGACGAACCCGGCGTTGTAGTCGGTGTGCTCGCCGATGAGGTTGACGCGGCCGGGGGCGACGGCGGCGTGGCGCGGGCGACGGGCGTAGGCCTTCTCGAAGCGCGCCACGGCGCGGGCGGTCTGCTCGTCGATGCTCAGCGTCGGGGGCATGGGCGGGCCATGATATCGCGCGCGGCGTGTTATTGCTCCTTGAATGGTTGCATTAGGCTCCGTCCGAAAACCGCAGGAGTGGGGGTGCCACGGCTTGTCCCGAAGGACAAGCCGTGCATCGCCGGACCGCCGCACGGCTTGCCGCTTCACGGTCAAGCCGTGGCACCCTGAGTGCGTCCCATCCGGGTAAGGTCAACCATTCAATGGTCAATAGACCTTGGCCGGCTCATCGAGGGTCACCGTCTGGCCGCTGTTGGACGCGTCGAGGCCGGCCTGAAGGATCTGCTGGGCGATGAGGTTGTTCGCGACGTTGCACAGTGGGTGGGGCTCGCCGCCGCTTCGCAGGACGTGGAGGAAGTGGGCGCTGGCGCTGCTCATGTGCGCGGGCCGCGGCGGCACGTCGACGGCCTTGCCGTTGGGGTTGTCGTCGTTGGCGAGCGTCAGGGTCTGGCTGCCGGCGATGAGCGTGCCCTTGGTGCCGTAGAAGTAGGGCACGTAGGCGGTGAGCTTGTCGTGCTGCGACCAGGAGGCCTCCGCGATGGCGGTGGCGCTGGCGAAGCGCATGAGGATGACGGCGTTGTCGTCGACCTCGTGGTCCTTGACGAAGCGGTCCGCGAAGCCCGTGACCTGCCTGGGCCGGCCAAACATCGCCGCGGCGAGGACGCTGCCGTAGCAGCAGTAGTCCATGAGCGCCCCGGCCCCGTTGAGCTTCGCGTCGTAGAGCCAGCCCCAGAAGTACTCGGAGCAGCCCAGTTCCCTGGGCCCCTGGTGGGCGGCACGATACTTGACCTGGAAGACGTCGCCGATGGTGCCGTCGCCGGCGAGCGTCATCGCGTGCAGCAGCCCGGGCCACCAGGCGAAGGGCCAGCTCACCAGAAGCGGGACGCCGGCCTTCTCGGCAGCGGCGACGGCGTTGCGGGCGCCCTCGTAGTCCGCGGCGAGCGGCTTCTCGACCATCACCGCCAGCCCGCGCTCGGCCGCCTTGACGATCAGCTCGGCGCCGGTGCGGTTGTCGCTGGCGACGAAGACCGCGTCGAGCGATTCCTTCTCCAGCATCGCGTCGTAGCTGTTGTGCGTCGCGCAGCCGTGGGCCTGGGCGGCCTTGTCGAGCAGGGGCTGATTGGGGTCGGCGACGGCGACGAGGCTGGCGTCGTCGAGCTCGGCCAGGTGCTTGAGCTCGCCCCAGACGTGGTCGTGGGTCAGGCCGAGGACGCCGATGCGAAGCGGGCTGGGCATGGTGAGGCTCCGAGGGAATGCGGCCACGAATGAACACGGATGAACGCAAATGAGAGGGTAGCGAGGATGGCCCGGTGGTGCACGCTGCGCGTATAAAGCCGGCACCGGTGGTGCCGGGGCAGCGGCGAGGGGTCGACGGAGTGTCGAGGGCACGCTTCGTCGCGTTGGCGCAGGACCGGTCGGCGTTGCGTCACGCTGCCGCTCGCGTGGCTCGGCATGCAAGCGCGGTGTGCCGATGCCCCGGGACCACGGGTCCCGGCTTTATGGGCTGACGTAGTTGCCCTGCTCGTCGGTGAACTTGACCTTGACGCCCGCCAGGCCGAGCTGGTCGAGCAGGTCGTCGACGGCGCGGGCGTGGGCGGCCTGCTGCCCGGCGTCGAAGTCGACGTAGGCGATCCGTTCGCCGGCGTAGATGCGCACGCGCGACCAGCCGCGGGCGATGGCGTACGCGTTGGGGTCGGCCGTCAGGGCGTCGCGGTCGTCCTCGCCAAGCGCGGCCGGGTCGATCAGCTCGCGCATGATGTCCGCGTGCGAGACGCGCGGCGGGGTGGGCACGAACTCGCCCGCGGGGCTGATCCAGTAACCGATGCCACGCTCGATCATGAGCTGGTCCTTGCGCCGGCGGTGCGCGAGAAGGTAACGAGCGGCTTTGGTGGCGAGGCTGACCATGGCGGACTCCGTCTACGCCGCTTCGCCCTCGGGCAGTGGCTCAATCGCACTGACGTTGCGCAGGCCGATGATGGACGGCTCACGTGCCAGGCGCCCCTGACCGGCCGGAGGAAAGACGTAAAGGTGTCGAGGCGTGACCTGCACGAACTCCGGGTGGCGCACCTCGTAGCGATCGCCCGCATTGGTCACGATCATGAATGGCGAAAAGCGCCTCTCCGTCAGTTTGTCAAGAATAATCTTCTCGTTCATCACCCTTCCCTGCTGTGACAGTCGAACCGCATCCGGTAGCCCCAGGGCAATCGCTTCCAGTACGTCGCCTCCCAGGGTGAGATGATATCCCAGCGGGTCGTGCCGGGGATCAACTCGCCTTCGCTTTGGCATGACCGATCCACCTCCAGCCGGACCAGCT
>SKPT01000437.1 GCA_007119405.1 Phycisphaeraceae bacterium | reverse complement strand
CCCCGCAATCGGATTCATATGGCGCGTCTTCGGATGACGCCGGATAGATGGTTGGACCGAACCCGCTCCCCCGCCACGCCGCCCGCTTGACAACGGCTTGCTCATAGATGGCACCCAACGCACGGCTTGCCGCTTCGCGTACAAGCCGTGGCACCCCCGGAATGGGCGGCAGAGTCAGCGCACGGGGTTGGTGTAGCGGTTGTCGTTGCGGGAGGCTTCGCGGTGGCGGCCGTAGATGCCGCGCGAGCTTCTGCGCGTGGCCTCGACCAGGGCGTGGACGGCCCAGTCCTCGGGGTACAGGGCCTCGAGCTCGGTGAGGTGCTGGGTGGTGTTGCCCACGAGCCCGCCCTCCTCGTTGTGGCCGTAGAGCCGGCGGCAGGCGTCCTTCAAGCGGTCGATCTGGGCCTGGGGGAAGTGGTGGCGTTTGAGCAGGACGGTGTTGACGCGGCGGACGCGAGCGGGGATGCCTTCGACGATCATGAAGGGGGGCACGTCGGCGACGATGCGGGTCATGCCGGCGATGAACGCGTACTGGCCGATGGTCACCCAGTGGTGCACGGCGCTGGCGCCGCCGACGTTGGCGTGGTCCTCGACGAGGATGTGGCCGGCGAACTGGACGGCGTTGGCGGCGACGATGTGGCTGCCGAGGGTGCAGTCGTGCCCGACGTGGACGTAGGCCATGAGCAGGTTGTGGTCGCCGATGCGTGTGACGCCGCCGCCGGCGTCGGTGCCCTTGTGGAGGGTCACGCACTCGCGGATGTCGTTGTAGTCGCCGACGATCAGGCGTGAGTCTTCGCCCTTGAACTTGAGGTCCTGCGGGTCGCTGCCGAGGGTGGCGTGAGGCCAGATGACGTTGTGCGAGCCGATCTCGGTTCGGCCGTAGACCGCGACGTGGCTGACCAGCCGGCAGCCGGGGCCGATGCGCACGTCGGGTCCGATATGGCAGAAGGGCCCGACGACGACGTCGTCGGCGATCCTGGCGCCGGGCTCGACGACGCTGTTGGGATGAATCGTGGGCATGCTGCGTCCTTGGTCGCCGAGTTTTCGCTGGAGGGCACCCATGTGGCTAATGTCGGCCCGGGGTCGGGGGCAGGCTCCAGAAACGGCGAGCGGCGGGGCTGTCGTGATCGTCGTTCATCGCTGCCCGCTCCGTGTGCCGCGGCGTGACCCGGGGCAAGCCATGCGCCCGTCGGCTTGCCGACAAGGGGCGTGGCCGCGGCATCGCAACCGGAGCTTGTTGTGCAGCGCGGTGGTTACTCCTGGTCTTCATCCACAAGCATGAATTTCACCTCTGCCTCGGCGGCGAGCTCCTCGGCAACGTAGGCCCGGCAGCGCATGTGGGCGATCCGGCTGCGGACGCGCACGGCCTCGGCCTCGAGCACGAGCTGGTCGCCGGGGATCACCGGCCGGCGCAGCTTCACCTGGTCCAAGCTCAGCAGGACCGCCAGCTTGCCGGTGTGCTCGAGCTTCTGGCCGATGAGCACGCCCGAGAGCTGGGCCATCGCCTCGACCACCAGCACGCCGGGCATGATCGGCGTGCCGGGGTAATGGCCCTGGAAAAACGGCTCATTGATCGTCACGTTCTTGATGCCGATCGTCCGATCCGCCTCCAGCTCGACCACCCGGTCCACCAGCAGCATCGGGTAGCGATGGGGCAGGATCCGCACGATCCGCCGAATGTCCAGCAGGTTGCGGTGCACCGCCAGGCGGCGGCGCACCTGGCGCTGGTGCTGCTTGATGAGCTTGCGCACGAGCATGTGGTTCAGCGCGTGGCCGGACTTGTAGGCGACGATGCGCCCCTGGATCGGCGCCCCGAGCAGGTAGAGGTCGCCGATCAGATCGAGCATCTTGTGGCGCACGGGCTCGTCGGCGAAGCGGAAGGCGTTGCGGCCGAGCGGTCCCTGTCGGCCGATGACCAGCACCTCGTCGGGGGAGAGGTGCCGACCCAGGCCGCGCTGACGCAAGGCGTCGGCCTCGTGCTCGAGGACGAAGGTGCGCGAGGGGGCGATCTCGTGGGCGTAGTCGCCGTTGGAGAAGTCGAAGACGCGGAACTGTCGGCCGATAACCCCCTCGGCGCCATAGTCCAGCTCGTAGACCAGTTGCAGGCCCGGCTCGTCGGCGGGGACGGCGGCGACCATGGCGTCGTCCTGGCGGACCATGACCGGCTCGCTGATGACCAGCGGCTGGCGCGGCTCGTCGCTGTCCTCGATGCCGGCCTCGGTCAGGGCGTCGAAGAACGGCTTGGCCGAGCCGTCCAGGGCGGGGACCTCGGCGGCGTCGAGCTCGATGATGAGGTTGTCGATGTGCAGGCCCGCGATGGCCGAGAGGCAGTGCTCGCAGGTGTCGACCCGCGCCTGGCCGCACTTGAGGCTGGTGCGGCGCGAGCGCTTGGTCACGTACTGCACCAGGGCCGGCACCTCGGCGTTGCCCAGGTCGCGGCGGACGAAGACCACGCCGTGGTTCGCCGGGGCCGGGCGAAACGTCAGCGAGACCGGCTGGCCTTCGAACAGGCCGCGGCCCTTGAGGCTCACCTCTTTGGCAATGGTCCTCTGCACGTCCATGAGCGGAGTCGGGCCCCAAGGGATGACGATCGACCGGGCCGGGCACGGCGGGCCATTTTAGAGCGGCTGCGACAGCGGTGCCATAGGCGGAGGTTCGGGGTTCGGGTTCGGGGTTCGGGGATTGAGAATTGAGCGCGGGGGATGTCGGCACGGGAGACGATCCCGGAGATCCCGACCTTCGCTCCACTCAGGTCGGGCGTGACCCGGCCCCACCGGATCTCCAATTCTGATCCGCTAGCCGCGCTGGCGTAGCTGCTTGAGGATGTCGGGCAGGCGCTTGAGCGCCTGGGCCTGCTTGACGGCCTCGCGGATGGGGCGTGCGGGGGAACCGCCCCAGGTCTCGCCGTCGGGGATGTCGTGCATGAGCTGGGCGGCGCCGGTGAGGCGGACGCCGCGGCCGATGACGATGTGGTCGCGGATGGCGACCATGCCGCCGAGGACGCTGCCGTCGCCGATGGTCACGGAGCCGGCGATGCCGCACGAGCCGGCGATGATGACGTGCCGGCCGATGTGGGCGTTGTGGCCGATCTGGACGAGGTTGTCGATCTTGGTGCCGCGGCCGATGGTGGTGGCGTCGAACTTGGCGCGGTCGATGCAGGTGCCGGCGCCGATCTCGACGTCGTCGGCGATGGCGACGGTGCCGATCTGGGGGATCTTGACCAGGCCGGTGCCGTCGGCGGCGGGCCGATAGCCGAAGCCGTCGGCGCCGATGGTGACGTTGGCGTGGAGGATGCAGCGTTCACCCAGGGTGCAGCGTTCGCGGATGACGACGCCCGGCCAGAGAACGGTGGCCGGGCCAAGGCGGGCGTGGTCCATGACGGTGACGTTGGCGTGCAGGACGCAGCCGTCGCCGACGACGCAGCCGGGGCCGACGAAGCAGTGGGGCCCGATGCGCACGCCCTCGCCGAGGGTGGCGGAGTCGTGGACGACGGCGAGGCGGTGGACGCCGGGCTCGGGCGCGGGCGGAGCGGGGGCGAAGTGCTCGAGCACGCGGGCCATGGCCAGGTCGGCATCGGCGACACGGAGCAGCGCCCGCCCGGACCCGGGCTCGAGCTCGATGTCCGGGCCGACCAGCGCGGCGGAGGCCTCGCTGGCGGTCCAGAGCGAGGCGTAGCGGTCGTCGCCGATGAAGGTGAGCTGGCCGCGCGTCGCCGAGCGCAGCTCGGCGACACCGGTGATCTGGATGTCGCCGTCGCCGTGAAGCTCCCCGTCGACCATTCTGGCCAGCTCCCGGCAGCCGATGGCCGGGGCGTGGGTCATTACTCGCCAGCCTCGAAGGCGGTGTTCATTCGCTGGACGACCTGGTCGGTGATGTCCGCGGCGTCGGCGGCGTAGATGACGCCGCGCATGCGGATCTGCTGCTCCAGCGCCTGCGGGGCCGGGACGTTGCCGTCGAGGCGGAAGCGGGGCTCGGTCTCGTAGTTGAGCACGATGTCGTAGCCGATGTCCTCGGCGATCTCGTCGACCATCTCCAGCATCTTGCGGTACATGCGGTCGACTTCGCGGGCCATCTCGACCTGGACCTGCCTCTGCTGGAACTGGGCCCAGACCTCATGCTCCATCCGCGCTTCCTGCAACTCGGCCTGCTTCTCGTGGAAATCCTCGGCGGCCTGGCCGAGCGGCCCCTGGAGCTCGTCCATCAGGCGCTGGATGCGCTCCTGGCGCTCTCGGCCCTCCTGCTGCAACTCCTGCAACCGGCCCTGGAAGCGTTGCTCGATGGTGGATCGCTCCTCCAGGCCCTGCATCACGCGGGTCCAGTCCACGACGGCCACGGCGGAGGGCTCGGCGCTGAGCAGGGCGACCTGGCCGGTGGCCACGGCGGCAACGACAATGGTGGCGGCGGCCAGGGTCAATGCAACGGCGGTCTTGCGCGTCGTCTTCATGTAGATCAACTCCAATGCGAGTGGGGAAACGGGTTCGCCCGGCGAACCGCAGCGGTACGCTACCACGGCCGGGGCGCGGGGGCAACGCCGCCGCCGCACCACGCGATGGCGGGCCCGACCCGCGGGGCGGGACGAGTCTTGTACGACGCCACCACCGCCGCGGGTTCGCCGCCGCGACGGCGGCCGGTCGGGCGACCCGCTCACCTGCCGCGCGGCCGGGCCGACCGCGCGATCGCCACGTCGGCTCAATCGTCCGCCGCGTCGGCGTCGGCCGCGTCCTCACCGTCGTTCACCTCGGTGGTGTCGGCGGCGTTGGTCTCGACGTCGTTGGCGCCGTTGGTCTCGCCGTT
>SKPT01000146.1 GCA_007119405.1 Phycisphaeraceae bacterium | reverse complement strand
CAAGCCCGAAGCGGCCTACTTCACCGAGGATCGGGGCCTGCGGACCGGGTGGCTTTTCGTGGAGATGGACGACGCGGCGCAGATCCCCGCCATGGCTGAGCCCTGGTTCCTCTCGCTCAACGCCAGCGTCGAGATACGCCCCGCCATGGTGCCGGCCGACCTCGAAAGGGCCGGGCCGACGATTGAAGCCGCCGCCAAAAAGTACGGTTGAGCCGGCGCGCAGCGCCGCTGTCACCCCACGTCGATGAGCCCCAGCGCCTCACCATACTGGCTCAGCAGCAGCCGGCGCAGCGTCGCATGCTCCTCCGCCTCCAGCGTCGGGTCCTGCTCGACGATCGCCATCGCGTCGCGCCGCGCCAGTTGCAGCAGCTCCAGGTCGCGCGGAATCTCGGCGACCCGCAGCGGTGGCAGGCCCGCCTGCCGCGTGCCGAAGAACTCGCCCATGCCGCGGATCTCCAGGTCAACCTCGGCGATGCGGAACCCGTCGTTCGTCGATGTGATCGCCTCCAGGCGCTGCCTCGCCTGCTCCGTCGTCGGCTCGCCGATAAACGCGCACACGCTCGTGCGGCCATCCGTCGCCCGGCCCACGCGGCCGCGAAGCTGGTGAAGCTGCGCGAGACCAAACCGCTCGGCGTGCTCGATGACCATCATCGTCGCGTTGGGCACGTCCACTCCCACCTCGATCACCGTTGTCGCCACCAGCACGTTGATGCGCCCGCGGCGGAAGCGATCCATCACCGCTTCGCGCGTACGCCGCTTCACCCGGCCGTGGATGTGCGCGACGCGAAAGTCATCGCCGAGCATCCGCCCAAGCATCTGCGCATGCTCGCGCACGCTTTTGAGCTGCGCCGCCGTCTCGGCCCGGTCGCCGCCGGCCTCCACCGCGGGCACGACCACGTACGCCTGCTCGCCACGGGCCAGGCGCTGGCGCATGTGCTCGTAGACGAGATGCGACCGCGCCGGCTCGACCAGGCGGTTGACGATGCGGCCGCGGCCCGGCGGCAGCTCGTCGATCGTCGAGACGTCCAGGTCGCCGAACAGCGTCAGGCTCAGCGTCCGCGGGATCGGCGTGGCGGTCATGACCAGGTGATGGGGCGTGGCGAGCTTGCCCTCCGCCGCCGCCTCGCTCGCGGCCCGCGAGCGGAACGCCGCGCGCTGGGCGACGCCGAAGCGGTGCTGCTCGTCGATGACCACCACCGCCAGGTCCTGAAATCGCACGCGCTCCGTCAGCAGCGCATGCGTGCCCACGACCAGGTCCACCTCGCCCTGCTTCAAGCGTTGCTCCAGCGCCCGGCGCTCGGCGCTGTTGGGCGGCGGCTGCGCCCCGGTCAGCAGCGCCAGGCGCACCTGCGAGCCGGCGAGCATCGCGCTGATCGAGGCGAAGTGCTGCTCGGCCAGGAGCTCCGTCGGCGCGATCAGCGCCCCCTGCTTGCGCTCCGCCACCGCCATGAGCAGGCCGTACAACGCCACCACCGTCTTGCCCGAGCCCACGTCCCCCTGGAGCAGGCGGTTCATCGGCCGCGGCCGCATCAGGTCCGCGGCGATCTGCGCGCAGACGCGCTGCTGGGCGGGGGTGAGCTCGAATGGCAGGCGGGCGCGAATGTGCTCGTCGATCGCCGCGTTGTGCTTCAGCGGTGGCGCCGCAAGACGCTGGGCGACGTACGCGCGTTTCACCGCGATGCCCAGTTGAAGCAGGAACAGCTCGTTGAACGCCAGACGACGACGCGCCGACGCCGCCTGCTCCTCGTCGGCTGGCTGGTGGATCATGCGATACGCCTCGGCGAGCCGGGGCATCGCGTGATGCTGGCGCACGGGCTCGGGCAGCGGGTCGCGCACCAGCGGCAGCAGCCGGGGCAGGGCGTCGGCGATCAGCCGCTCGATCTGCCCCGAGGGCAGGTCCTCCGTCGCGGGGTAGATCGGCCGCAGCCGCTCCTCGTGGGCCGGGGCATCGTCGGTTTCGTCAAGCACCTCGAAGCGCGGGTTGATGATCTCGAAGTAGCGCCCTTCGACGTAGCGCTTGACCTTGCCCTGGACGCGAAGCTGCATCCCGGCCGTCAGCTTCTTGCGCAGGTACCCGGCGTTGAACCACACCAGGCGCAGCGTGTCGCTGTCGTCCTGGAGCGTGGCCTCGAGGCGCGACTTGCCGCGATAGGAGCCGACCCAGCGCATCGCCGCGATGACCCCGCGCGCCGAGCCCACCGTGTCGACAACGAGATTAGCGATCGGCTGCTCGCCCGTCTCGTGCTGGTAGCGCGTCGGAAGGTGGCGCAGCAGGTCGCTGGCGGTGTGGATGCCCAGGCGGGCCAGCAGCCGCGCGCGGGCGACGTTGACGCCGGGCAGCGAACGCACGTCGTCCGCCAGACGCATCGGAACGCTTGCCTGCTCGGCCTTGCCGGTCATGCGGCAATTCTAGGACAAGGCACGAGGGCACGAAGCAGACGGTCATGTGCGTGCCGCCGCCCTCCTCGCTTGGCGAGGGGTTGGGCGAGGGTGTGCCCGGGCAACGGGCGCCTGGCGAGGTGCCGGCAATCCACCGGCATCGAACACACCCCCTCCCAGCCTCCCCCGGAGGGGGAGGGGTTGCCGGGCATCAATGAAAAAAGGTCTCGGCCGGGGAGGCAGCCGGCACGAGACCCGATCCAGGGTCAGGCAGTGCGGATGGACCATCCATCCGCCAGTGATCCAGGACTTGTTGTCGCTGCCTCTCGGCAGCCACTGCAAAGGTCCAATTCAACCGCCCATGGGGCAACGCGGCGGCGCGTTTTTTCTGCCGCGCCGACGCCCCGCGCCCATCTATGCCGATCGCACCGGCCCGCGGCCGTGCAGCCGGCACCGGTGGCCCCGGGCGTGGACGGCTATACTCCGGCCATGAACGCCCATCCCAAGATCGGCCTGTTCCCCGGCACGTTCGACCCGATCACCAACGGGCACCTGGACATCATCTGCCGCGGGCAGGTGCTGTTCGATCGCCTGATCGTCGCCATCGGGCACAACCCCGCCAAGGACGTGCTCTTTTCCATGGACGAGCGCCGCGACATGATCCACCAGCTCCTGCGCCGGCGCTGCGACGAGCACGTGGAGGTCGCCTGCTACGACGCCCTGACGGTCGACTTCGCCCGCGAGGTCGGCGCGACCGTGATCCTGCGCGGGCTGCGCAACACCACGGACATGAACTTCGAGTTCCAGCTCGCCCAGACCAACCGGGCCGTGGCCGACATCGAGACCGTGTTCGTCATGACCGGCGAGGCCTTCGCCTTCACCAGCTCCACCCTCATCAAACAGGCGGCCGCCGGCGGCGAACTCGACCGGTTGCGCCGCATCCTGCCCGACCTCGTCGTCGAGAAGCTCAAGCAGAAGAAGCGCGAGCACGGCGGCAAGCTGCCCTGGACGCGCGATGATCCGTTCAAGGATTAGGAAATACCCACGGATGAACACAGATAAAGGCAGATAAGGAAAGCAGGAAGGGCAGGAAGGCAGGAAAAGAGGCAGGCAGCGAAGAAACGCCAAGTCGCGAAGGGTCAGAGGCGTTCAACGAAAACAACCTCTACTTCGTGCCCTTCGCCTGCTTCGCTTCTTCGCGGTTTTCCAAGGTCCGATCTGTGTTCATCCGCGTGCATCTGTGGCTATTCCCTCACCGCGCCTCGTCGAAGATCTGCCAGATCTGCCACTGCTCGTCGTTGAAGTCACCGGCCGGGGAGATGTGCGTGCTGGCTGACAGCGGCTCGTCGAAGCGGTGGCGCTCGACCCAGCGCACGGCGCTGTCGCCGTAGAGCACGTTCACGCCCGTGCCGTGGCGGGTGTCGACGCGCTCGTAGGTGCCCACGGTGTCGGCGAAGATCGCCTCGCGGCGCAGGTCGTCGAGCTGCGGCATCCGTGGCGGCCACTCGGCCCGGCCCCAGTCCTCCACCGGCCGCGAGCCGTAGCCGCCCTGGATGCCCGTGAGGTGGTCGGGGATGTCCGGCGGGGGCCAGGGGTTCTCCGGCGTGTTGAACATCTGCCCCGGGCTGGTCTCGGCCGGGCAGTAGAACGCCTCGGGGGCGTGCATGTAGCCGGCCTGGTAGACGTGGCCGAAGAGCACGTAGATGTCGGCGGTGTTGCTGTAGATCATGGTGTTCCACTGCATCGTCCCGCCGCGGTAGCCGATGGGCACCTCGCCTTCGTGCTCGGCGGCGTAGGCGTGGAACGTCTGGTGCACGGTGCGCAGGTTGGCCTGGCAGCGCATGCGCACGGCCGAGCGGCGCGCCGCCGCCAGCGCCGGCAGGAGGATCCCGACCAGCAGCGAGATGATCGAGATCACCACCAGCAGCTCGATGAGCGTGAAGGCCCGGGCGCGTCGGCGCATGGGTGCATTGTAGAACAGAGGGAGCGGGCCGCTGCGGGCATCGTCCCAAGCGCTGCCAGGCAGACAAAAGGGCGCCGTCCCGCGGGTTCAGGACGGCGCCCTCACGGAAGGGGAAAGGCGCCGCCGCCCATGGCCACGGCGGCGCTGAAGCACGGCGTCGGTAAGGCCGGGCTAATCGGCGGATCGCGGCGCGTCAAGGGTGATCGCGCCTTCGTCGCCAACGTCCTGCCGGGCCTGCGAGAGCCAGTCATTCAGGTCAGCGAGACTCGATTGTCCGAAGATCGGCTGATGGACCCACTCGGCCCGCTCCCCCTCGCCATCGGCCTGATCGCCAATCGGCGCCGCCTCAGGCTCCTGCTCGCCGTCGGCAGGGACGCCGGTGAGCGACCGCGCGTCGGCGAGTCCGATTCCCGCGGCCGCCGCCCCCCCCGGCTCGCTGGCAGGGCCGCCCCCAGCCGCT
>SKPT01000551.1 GCA_007119405.1 Phycisphaeraceae bacterium | reverse complement strand
GCCCTCGTACGTCTCGGCGAGCACGCGCATCCCCCAGGCCGCGCCGCTGCCCGCGGCCCGGCGGGCGTAAGGCTCGGCCTTGTCGAAGCGGCCCTGGACGTTGAAGTGATAGGCGATGGTGCGCGCCACCATCGGCTTGTTCAGCGCCGATTCCTCGCCATGGGCGAGGTAATCGTCGAGCACGCGCAGCCAGGCGTCCTCATCGCCCTGCTCCAGATGCGTCTCGGCCAAGCGTTCGTACGCCCAGCGATCGTTGGACAGGTCGATGTCTTTGCGCAGCACCTGCTGGGCGTCTTCGATCGGGCCGTGCTCCACCAGCGAGCGCGCCAGGTTGCGCACGAAGAGGGGGTGGTCGCTGAAACGCTCGCGGTATTGCTCCAGTTCGTCACGTTCCTGCACACCCTGCCAGTCGTAGCGCACCAGGTGGGCTGGACCGACGGGTGAATGTGGGCTGACGATGGTGAGGTAGTCGGCGACGAAACGGCGGAACTCGTCGTCCAGGCGGAAGGACGTGGCGGCCAGGTAGCTCACATCGTGGGCGTGGGGGTCGCGGTTGCGTATCACGGCGTCCCAGAGCTCGCCCTCAAGGTTGTCCAGCGGCTCGACGAACCACCACGGGCGGAGGAACATGATTGCCATCGGGATCGGCAGGTCCCCGAACTCGATCTGCCGCCACCGCTCGGCGATCGCGTCCGCGTCGCCGTAATGCGGCAGAGATTCGAGGATTGGCTTGTAGCGGTGATCGCCGAGCGTCGGCAGGGCGGCGTGCAGGTACCCGTCAACCGGTACGGAAAGGCTGAAGCGCAGGAACAGTGCCCGGTGATAAACGTGCAGGAAGTTGGCCTCGTGGATCAATTGTCCGAGCACGGTCCAGGACATCTCCGCCCCCAGATCATCGCCCTCGCGAAGGGCGGACACGAGCTCGCGATACGCCGCCGGCGGGGCCGCGTCGCGGACCTCGGCCTGGCGCGCCAGGTCGCGGGCGCGGTCGGGGGCTTCGTCGATACCCGGGAGCGCATCGCTCACGAGCGCGGCCAATCGGTTCGGGCCCAGCACTGTGGCCTCGTGCAGGTTGGCGACACCGCCAAGCTGCGCCATCGCGTCGACCGCCCGCAGGCTCCGCGGCGCCAGCTCCAGCACGGCGTGGGCCTGCGGCCGGATCACATCGCGGATGCGCGTCCGCTCCAGGTGCAGCAGGTGCAGGTAACGCGCCAGCGCCGCGTCCTCCCCGTCCGGCCGGCCCAGTTGTTCGAGCGTTTCCAGGTCGTGGTACAGGTAAGCCTCCGTCGCCTGCGCCCACGCCGAGGCCGGCTCGGCGCCGTTTTCGTGCTCATGGGCTTCCTCGATGTCGTCGACGCCCGCCCAGTCCAGTCCCGCAAGTGCACGTGCCAAAGCCCGCTGTCGCAGATGCTCCGGCGTGCGGCCGTGCACCTGCACCAGGCGCTCGGCGTAGAGCAGGCCCCGGGCATAGAAGACCTGCTCGCTGGCGTTGAAATGGGGCCGGGTCAACTGACCCAGCAACGCGTAGCCCCGCGAAAGTGCCGCCAGCAGCGCCGGGGACTCCCCGTCGCGTCGAATTTCCGCATGGGCCCGCCGCACCAGTTCGTACTGCGCCAGCAGGTTCAGCTCGGGCACCAGTTCCGCGATGTCGGCCGGCAAGGCGGCGTTCCCGTTGGCCGGCATCGGCTCGCCGGCCAGACCCGCCTCGCGCAAGCGATCGGGCAGCTCCTGGCGCGACCAGGCTTCCACGGCGGTGACCAGTCGGCGAAAGCGAGGCGCCCGCGGCACGTCCTCGGGCAGGCGTCCTTCCAATGCCCCGGGCACCGGCTCCAGGCCTTGAAGACGCAGCTCCACGGTGCGCCCGGCGACGTGAGTCTCGATCAACACCTCGGGGACATCCTCGGGCTTGGGCTCATCCAGCACCGCGTCGCGGGTAATCAGGCTCAGCTCCTGACGCGCCGCCAGCAGCACCGCCTGCCGCACCATCTCCCGCTCCAGGATCGAGTTCGAGCCCGGCTGATTCTCCAGCGAGGGCTCGGCCGTGAAGTAGACCGGCTGCGGCGGAGCCGCGCCCCGCTGCACCAGGGCACAGCCAACGCTCAAGGCGTGCATCAAGACGAGCACGAGCACGCACATGTAGGTTGTTTTAGACATCGGTGACTCCCGGCACAGATTGAAGTGACTCGACCCGCACGCCGGAGGCGGCGCCCCGGCTGCGCGCTCAGTATGCTCACGCCAGGGGCGCCGCGTCAAGGGGCGTCGCTTGGCAGTGATCGCGGCCGGGACGACACGCATCAGCACACCGGTGGTCAACGCGGTGGACGAGGGCCACGCACGGCCATGAGCCGGCAGTGTGCCGGTGAGCAGCAATCGATGATCGGGGCCGTCAGCTGCATCGTTGTCTCAAGAATGTTGTGGGGGCTGGCATGCTGGCTGACGACATGATCATTTCGTCCGGGCCCCACGGAGGTGATTCCCATGCCACTCGACGCCACGCCCCGCGATCGACGGGCCCTCGTCACCGGCGCCACCGGGACCATCGGCAGCGCCGTCGCCCGTGCCCTGGCCAAGGCGGGGGTGTGGGTCGCCCTGCACTACCACTACCAGCACGAGCGAGCGGTTGAACTGGCTGGCGAGTTGCAGGCGCTGGGCCAGGATCCGCCGCTGGTGCAGGACGACGTGGCCCGCGACGCGGCCGCCCTGTCCGGCAGGCGGAGACGGCGCTGGGCCGCGTCGACATCCTCGTCAACTGGCCGGGGCCTACCACCGCAGTTCACTGCTGGAGACGAGTGAAGAGCAGTGGCAGGAGCTGCTCAGCGTCGACCTGTGCGGCACGCGGCGGCTGATCCAGCACGCGGCGCCGGCGATGGTGCAGCGCGGCTGGGGACGAGTGGTCAACGTCAGCAGCGTCGCCGGGCAGCGGTACGTCGACGGCGAAGGGGCCTACGGCACGGTCAAGGCGGCGGTGGAGATGTCCACGCGGGCGTGGGCGGTCGAGTTGGCCCCACGGCGTGACGGTCAACGCCGTGGGCCCGGGGCTGGTGCGGTCCGCCGGCGAGGCTGGCGTGGATAGCTGAGCGATTGGCCGGCGCGGTGGCGGGCGACATGGTGGTCATCGCAGCCGTGGCGATTGGCCTGCCGGAGTAGGCAAAGGGTTGACATGGGCGGGCGCCAGCGGCGACACTGGGTACTCGCGGTGGTGGCGCTCGGCAACGTGGCCACGCTTCGGTACGGGCCGACCGGGAGGCCGTGCGAACGGAGGGCCAGTCTGTGCCGATCACACCCCACCAAGCCTGCTACTACGCTCACGAATTGACCCGGCTCGGCGAGGTGGGCGAACTGGATCGGCTGAGCACCACCCTCTTCGACTCCAAGGTGGACCTGAACCCCCACCAGGTCGAAGCGGCGTTGTTCGCAATCTCCAACCCCCTCCAGAAGGGCGTGCTGCTGGCCGACGAGGTGGGCCTCGGCAAGACGATCGAGGCAGGGCTCGTGTTGTGCCAGAAATGGGCGGAGCGCCGGCGCAGGCTCGTCGTCGTCGTGCCGGCGCACATCCGCAAGCAGTGGCAGGCGGAGCTGACGGACAAGTTCAACCTCCCCGCCGTGGTCATCGACCGCAAGGTCTGGAACCAGCGGCGCAAGGCCGGCAGTGCCAACCCCTTCGACTGCAACGAGATCGTGATCGTCTCCTACGGCTTCGCGGCGCGGATGAAGGACGACCTCCGGGCCGTGCCGTTCGACCTCGTCGTCATGGACGAAGCCCACAAGCTCCGCAACGCCTATCAGCCCAGCCGCAAGGCCGGCCAGGCGGTGCGGTGGGCGTTCGAGCCGCGCCCCAAGATCCTGCTCACCGCCACGCCGCTCCAAAACAGCCTGCTGGAGCTCTACGGCTTGGGCTGGCTCATCGACGAGCACCTCTTCGGCGACAAGAACACCTACCAAAGCCGCTACTGCAACGCCGGCGGCGACCTCGTCGCCCTGCGCAACCGCCTCGGCCAGTTCTGCAAGCGCACGCTCCGCAAGGACTGCCCGTACGTCAACTACACGAAGCGGCAGGCAATCACGCACCCGTTCGAGCAGACCGACGAGGAGAAATCGCTGCACCGGGACGTCCGGGACTTCATGTCGCGCGAGATCAGCTTCGCCTTCCCCGGCCAGCAGCGTCAGCTCATCGAGATGATCCTCTTCAAGACGCTCGCCTCATCGCCGCAGGCGCTCGCCAGTACGCTCCGCACCATGCGGCATCGGCTCATCGAGCTGCGTGACGGGCTGGACGACAACGAGAGCGACCGCTTCCTCGACGCGTGGGCCGAGGACGAGGACATCGACCTCGAAGGGCTGGTCGAGCAGATCGGCGAGCTGGACGACGAGCCCGCTCAGCCGCGCCAACGCATCGACGGCCGACTGCTCGCGGCCGAGCTCGCCGAGCTGGACAACCTCATCGCCCGGGCCGAGCGGATCACCAGCGACAGCAAATCCAAGGCTCTGCTCCATGCGCTCGAAGCCGCGTTCGACCGCCTCGAAACCCTCGGCGCCCAGCGCAAGGCCCTCATCTTCACCGAAAGCCGTAAGACCCAGGCCTTCCTCGCCGAAGTCCTGGAGACCAACGGCTACGCCGGCAAGGTCGTCACCTTCAACGGCTCCAACACGCACCCGACCGCCAAGCAGGCCTACGAGCAATTCATGGCCCGCCACGCCGGCACGGACAAGATCACCGGTTCCAAGGCCGTGGACATGCGCTCCGCCTTGATCGAGGCGTTCCGCGACGAAGGTGAAATCCTGCTCGCCACCGAGGCCGCCGCCGAGGGCGTCAACCTCCAGTTCT
>SKPT01000328.1 GCA_007119405.1 Phycisphaeraceae bacterium | reverse complement strand
TTGCGCTGAACCAGCTCGGCGTCGGCAGCTTCACCCTCGAAACCATCTTCCAGTACGACGGCGACAGCTCGCGCACCTGGCCCCCCATCCTCGGCTCAAGCCACGGGCCGAGCTACAGCGCCAACGAGATCCTCTTCGTCGGCAAACGCGACGGCAACGACGATCTGAACATCAACCTCGCCGGCCTGGCGTCGTTCAATGTCAGCAGCGACGAGCTTTTCGACGGCGAGCAGCGCCACCTGGCCGTCGTGTTCGACCACCAGGCCATGGAGATCCGCGTCTTCGTCGACGAAGCGCTCATCCACACGCGCAGCGGCGTCGCCGGGCCCTACATCGGCTCCAGCCGACTGCTCATCGGCGCCACCGGCCACGCCGCCGACGAGCGCTGGGTCGGCTGGATCGACCAGGTGCGCATCACAGACGAGGCGCTCGAACCCGCCCAGTTCATCCCCGAGCCCGGCACGCTGGGCATGCTCGGCCTCGTGGGGCTGATGCTGCTGCGACGCCGCCAGAGGACGTGATGCCCTGCACGCCGCGTACGAAGGGTATTCGTCCACCCCATCAGCGCCGGTAACATCACCTCATGCCGGCCGACCGCGCCATCCTCCACGTGGACATGGACGCCTTCTTCGCGTCCATCGCCGTGCTTGACGACGGGTCGCTCCGCGGCAAGGCCGTGCTCACCGGGGGCACCGGCCCGCGCAGCGTCGTCACCACCGCCAGCTACGAGGCCCGCCGCTTCGGCTGCCACTCGGCGATGCCCATGGCCACCGCCCGGCGGCTCTGCCTCCACGCCATCATCGTGCAGGTGCCGGGTGAGCGCATCCGCGAGATGTCCCAGCGCGTCCTGGCGATCCTGGAAGCCAGCGCCCCGCTCGTCGAGCCCGTCAGCGTTGACGAGGCCTTCCTCGACGTCACCGGCATGGAGCGAGCGGCCGGCGCCCCCGCCACGATTGCGGCCTCTATCAAGCAGCGCATCCACGACGAGCTGGGCCTGACCGCCACCGTGGGCGTGGCGTTTAACAAGTTCCTCGCCAAGCTCGCCTCGGGGCTCGACAAGCCCGACGGCCTGACGGTCATCAACCGCGACAACCTGGATGGCGTCCTGCTGCCCCTGCCCGTGGAGCGTCTCTGGGGCGTCGGCCCCGCCACTCTGGTAAAGATGCGCCGCCTGGGCATCCGCACCATCGCCGACCTGCGGGCGATGAGCCTCGACCGCCTGACGCGACAGTTTGGCAGCGCCGCCGAGCATTACCACCGCCTCGCCCGCGGCGTCGATGACAATGCCGCTCAAGATGCCTCCCGCCACGCCGCACAGCGGTCACGGATTCGGGTGGCAAGTAGCCGCTACACTCGCCGCACAGAAGAGGAGCTCGTGGATGTCGCGGAGCCGTCGAGTGAACTCCCCTTCCCCCCGACCTGGACCGGCGCACATCATGCCCACCTCCGCCATCACCAATTCCGCGCTCATCCCCCTCGTCCTGGCCCTGGCGAGCGTCACCAATTCGACCACCCTGCACGCCGGTGGCCGACTCGACGAACTCCGGGAGCAGGTACACCGTGAGCGCGACGAGCGCGACGAGCGCGACGAAGAGCCGACCTTCCGCCTGTTCGCCACCGACGACGAACGCGAGGAGGACAGCTTCCTCGGCGCTCTGCTGACTCCCTTCGCCGAACTGGTCTTGCTCGCACCCTTCGCCCTGCCCGCCGAGGCGCTGGGCGACGACATGAGCACCCCCGGCTACTTCCCCCTCCACCCCTACGCGGGCGACGCCCGCGCCATGATCATCGCCCCTCCGCCCGACGAGCCCGCCCGCCGCTACTCGCTGCGTGTGCGCACCGAGTACATCCACGATGAGGCCAACCTGCACCGCGTCGGCAGCCGCGTCCGGTTTGACTCCTACCTTCGCCTTGGCCTCGACGCCTCGACCCACCAGTGGCGCGAATCCCTGGGCGACGGCAGGGATCGCCTCTGGACCGGCGACGCCAACGTCGCCTACCGCTTCGCTCAGAACGAATACCTCCAGCTCCGCGCGGGTCTCGGCGCCAACTGGATTCACGATCGCGGCAGCACGCACTTCGGCGCGAATGTCACCTACCAACTCGACGCCTACCCCGCCAAACCGTGGGTCATTTCTGCCCGGCTTGACGCGGGGACACTGCGGCGCGCCTCAACCGTCCGCGCCCGAGCCACCGGCGGCGTGCTGCTGGGCCCCGCCGAGTTGTTCCTGGGCTATGACTATTTCAAGGCTGGCCGCTTCCGGTCCCATGGTCCGGTCGTGGGCCTGGGCCTGTCGTTCTGAATCGGTGGCCTTGGATCGCCCTGCGAAGGCATCACGCTCGGGCGGTACCACCTCTCGTCGGTTTGAAATTGGGAGTCAGTCTTCACGGTCGCCAGGGCCTGCCCAGCCGTCATGCGCAGCGCCAGCGTTGGCGCCCCCACACCGCCGTCTCGAAGGCATTGAAGTGCGCCGCGGTGTCCGCCACCGGATCTTCCACTGGCGTACGCTTACGCAGCGCCCTATCCTGCCGCGTCTCACCCCGCCAGGACACCAACATGGCCGCGACCGGCAACGGCAAGGGCGTGCGATCTCACATCCCGGGCGACCCGCCGTTCGTCATCTACCGCCCCGCCAACGGCGAGGTCTGGGATCGCCGCCGGCACCAGTGGGACCCGGACTGGCGACGGGCCAGCCAGTTCGACACGCTGACGGGGGCCAACCGGTCGGCCGGCTCGATCCTCCGCCATCACGCCGTCAAGGAGGTGGTGGTCATGCCGGCGGACGAGTTGCGACGCCGTAAGGCGTCGGCGGCGGCGACGGAGACCCCCGAGGCCGTGGCAGAGCAGACGCCGGCATCCGCCGCCACAGCCGAGGGTCCGCTCGCCGAGGCCCTGGACCGGTTCACCACCGCGGCGAAGCAGTACGCCCACGCCCAGAGTCGGGTGCGTGAGTGCGAGCGGGAACTGGAGGAAGCCCGCCTCGCCGTCATGCGGGCGGCGGGGCAGCGGGAGGTGACGGAAACAGGTCGAGGCTGAGGCGGAGGACTTCGGAAATCCGAAGTCAAGACTTACAGGGATTCCGGGCTGACGGCGATCTTGTGGGTCGCGACCGATGCACGCCAAAAAGCTGGGATGTAAAGAAAGGTCGCCGCGCCGCCGGGCCGTGGCCGCGCGTGCGACCACGGCCCGGAAGGGCAGCAACGTCCGTCGTTCAATCCTCCGCCCCGATCCACGTCAACTCCACCTCCCACCCGAGCTCCGCGAAGAATCCGCGGATCACCTGCTCAGCATGCGTCCGTGCCCGATCACGGAGCGCCCCATCACGCGCCGCCTCGGCGACTACGGCCTCGGCCCGCTCCATCGCCCGGTTGAACAACTCGGCTTCGCCGGCGTCGCCGGGAACCAGGTGCCACAGCCCGCGGCGATCGATGCGATAGACACGCGTGCTGGTGTGATCGAGATGGGCGTGACGCACGTCGGGCGCCGGCAGCTCGAGCACGGTCCGCCGTGTGTCGTGATCGATGACGGTGAAACGGGCCCGGCCGAGGTCGGTGCCGGGATGAGCGTGACCGTGGACGATCAGCGCGAGTTCGATTCCGCCGACATAGCCGGTAATGCGGCCGACCTGCACGTCGCTGACCGGCACGCGAAGCGTAAGCAGGTCGGCGAGCTGGCGAAGTTGGTGGATGGTTGGCCTCGCCGGCGGCGACGGAGTGCGTGTGTGCGACGCATTCAGCCAGAGGCCGGCCGCCAGGGCCAGCGCCGCCAATAGCAGGATGGTCGTCGCCGACCGTGTCGGGTTGAGCATGGGGCTGTGTTCCGGAGTGGGTGCTGCCCGTCGCGATGTGTACGTCCAGCACCGCCAGGATCAGCAGGATGATGATGATCAACACGATGTAGCCGACAAAGGCTTTTTCCATAAATCTCCTTGTCCATGGGCAGGTTGCGTGTGAGATAGTCCCGTTCGGCGGCGAGCGCGTCGCTACGACGGGAGAAGGGCCCGAGGTGTGGGCCGGCGCACGGCGCCAGGTCCGCCCACCACCGGCCATCCACGTCGGGCTCAACGTGACTGGCACGGCGGATGTGCAGACTGCCGAGTCGATTCAGGTCGAGCACCTCGTCGTAGAGGCAGTGCACGACGCCGTGGTCCGTGATGATCAGCTCCATCACGCGGCCCTGCCCTTGCCCGGCCGGAGGATGCGACGACGGGGCCGGTCCGTCATGAGGCCTTCGAGGTGCTGGCCGACCTCTCCCAGCTCAGCAGCGACACGGTTACGAAGTGTCTCGCTGTCGCGAAGCTGTTGCGGCTCGACGCCCGCCACCATGGCGCGGGCCTGCTCAACGAGCTGGTCGAGTTGGGCGTTGGAGCGGACGTTGAGCTGCTGGAAGCGGTAGAAGAACTGCCTGAGATTCTCGACCGCGGAGTCGCGGAACACCTTGGGCTTGCCGTCGTCGTCGCCGGCGAGTCGCTCTCTTAAATGACTGACCAGCTTCTCGAACTCGGCGACGAACGCCTGCTCGGCGAGCTCCACCGCCTGCTGAAAGCGGGCGGCGATCCGCTGCTGCTGCTTCTCGTACAGGACCGGGTTCAGCCGCATGAGGTAGTCCGGCGGTTGGACGGCCGGGTAGTCCCACTCGAAGGCGAACAGGCCGGTCAGTGAAGCGGGGTAGTCAGCGTCGTTGAACAGCTCGCCCAACCTCACGCATGCGTCGGCCTTGAGCTGGTCGTAATGGCGGTCGAGCTCCTGGGTTGCCTCGTCGAGCTGGTCCACGTACCGCTGCATCTGCTGCTCGAACGCGTCGACCTGGTCCCGCCGAATCAACCGCAC
>SKPT01000082.1 GCA_007119405.1 Phycisphaeraceae bacterium | reverse complement strand
GCCCCGCCACGCGACCATCGAAAGGTTTCGGCTGAATGTCGCGAGTGATCCACAAAGGTCGCCCAGGCGGAGGATGATTGCCCGTGGCCCGACCGCTGGCGACGGCGCAACCGGCACAATCGGAGGCTGTCGGCCGGGTCATAACGCCTTTGCCTGTTCTGCCGCCGCTGAACCGCCGATTCACGGATGGGGGCTGATGTGAGGAGCGAACATGCGCGCCGCGGAGGACAACAGCACACGCGAGCCGGTCTTCGCCGCCCTGCGCCACCTCGGCGCGGTGGGTCTGGCGGTGCACGTGGATGAGCCGACGCGTCAGCGCTTCGGTCGCAGCTCGGGGCCGGACGGGGAGGCCCGCGTGCCGGTGGCGGTGATTCGGCCGCGGTGCACGGAGCACGTGCAGGCGGCGGTGCAGATTGCGCGGCAGGTGGGGTTGAAGCTGCACCCGATCTCGCGCGGGTGCAACTGGGGGTACGGGGACGCGGCGCCGCCGGCGGCGGGCCAGGCGGTGCTCGACCTGAGCACGATGGACCGGATCCTCGAGGTCAACGAGGAGCTGGGCTACGCGGTCATCGAGCCGGGGGTGAGCCAGGGGCAGTTGCACGGATACCTCAAGGACCGCGGCCTGCCGTATGTGATCGACGCCACGGGCGCCGGGCCCGACGCCAGCTTCGTGGGCAACACGCTGGACCGCGGATTCGGGCACACGCGCTACGGCGACCACTTCCTGACCGCGTGCTCGATGGAGGTGGTTCTCGGCGACGGGCGTGTGCTGCGCACGGGCTTCGGCCACTACGACAACGCCAAGGCCCGGCACGTGTACCGCTACGGCGTCGGGCCGTTCCTGGACGGACTGTTCGCGCAGTCAAACTTCGGCGTCGTCACGCGCCTGGGCGTGTGGCTGATGCCCGCCACCGAGGCCTGCAACGCCTTCTTCTTTCGCAGCGATGACCCTGGTGCGCTGGCGCACTTCGTCGATCGGTTGGCGCCGCTGCGCCGGCAGGGGCTGATCAGCAGCGCGGTGCACATCGGCAATGACCTGCGGCTGATCTCGGCGCGGGCGCGTTACCCGTGGGACCGCACGGGCGGGCAGACGCCGCTGCCGGAGGACGTGCGCGAGCAGATGCGGCAGGAGCTGGGCGTGGCGCGGTGGACGGGCTGCGGGGCGATCACGGGGCCGCGCGAGGTGGTGGCGGCGACGACGCGGTTGGTCAAACGTGCGCTGCGCGGGACGCGGGTGATAATCTTGAACGACTCCCGCCTGCGCTGGCTCGACAGCGCGGCGCGGGTGATGGCGCGGCTGGGCGTGGGCCAGAGCTTCCGCGAGCAGCTTGCGGGGCTGCGGAGCGTCTATGCGCTGCTCAAGGGTGAGCCGGACAGCGAGGCGCTGGGCGGGGTGCTGTGGCGCGTGCGTGATGCCCGGCGGCGTGAGGCGGCGACGGACCCGCTGGCGCGGCACGCGGGGCTGATGTGGGCCTCGCCGGTGCTGCCGATGACGGGGGCGGCGGCCGAGCAGGTGCGCTCGATCATGGAGCCGGTGTACGCGGCGCACGGGTTCGAGGCGTTTCTGACGTACACGATGATCAACGAGCGGGCGATGATCTGCGTGTCGAACCTGTACTTCGATCGTCGTGAGGCGGACGAGGCGGCGCGGGCACGGGCGTGCTACGACGAGCTGACGACGCGGCTGATCGACGCGGGGTACCCCCCCTACCGGTGTGGGCCGATGGGCTACGCCAAGCTGTCGCGCCGCTCGGGCTGGTCGTACTGGGACGTGGTGGCGCAGTTGAAGGCATCGCTGGATCCGGACGGGGTGATCAGCCCGGGGCGCTACGAGCCGGGGCGCGCCGCGGGCGGTCAGGATGCGTCGGAGGCGGGCGTGGCGGGGGCCTCGACGTCGCGCAGGTAGCTCCAGTGCCACCACTCGGCGAGGTAGGGGTGGAAGGCGGCGGCGTGCATCGCGCGGATGAGCGTGCGTCGGTTCTCGCGCCAAGTCCGCTCGGCGGCGCTCGTCGGCTCGTTGAGCTCGTAGTGCAGCAGGTCGGCTTCGGGGCCGGCGACGTAGCCGGCGGGCACGCCCATGTCCAGCTCGTTGCCGTGGGAGTCGAGCACGGCCACGTCCACCGCTCCGCCGTAGCGATGCGAGTTCAGCCGGGGCACGACGCGTGCCGGCGGAGCCATGCGCCACAGGTGGGCCTGCACCTGGTCCTCGCTCCAGTCCGGGTACGCGGCGCGGATGCGGGCGAGCGACCGCTGGGCGTAGCGCTGCTGCATCTCCCACGGCCGATGGGCATCGAGGATCTTGAAGTTGTGCCCGGCCGGCAGGGCGTCGCGGGCCTGGACGAGGGCGGCGGCGACGCCGGGGCGCAGGCGCATGGTCGGGTCATCGGTCCAGCCGCGCTCATGCGGCACGGAGGCGAGCACGAAGCCCAGCGGGGCGAGGTCGACGAGCGAATCGATGACCCGGCGCTCCATGTCGAGCCACCAGGCGCGGTCGGCGTCGTTGAGCAGGAGCCGGGCGTCGTCGGAAACGGTCATGTGGCGGTTCCGGGATGTTGTTGGCGGGTGCCACTGGCGGCTTGCCCGCCAGTGCCTCGGTGGGCTGCTATTTCACCCAGCGCATGAGCTGGCGGATGGCGCCGAGGTGGTAGGCCGAGTGGGCCACCTGCGCCATGGTGCCGCGCAGCATGGCGTCGTCGGACCAGTCGCCGTGGTGCTGGATCGCGTGGGCGAGGGTTTCGTATTCGCGTCGCAGGTCGGCGAGCAGGGAGCGCCACTGCTGGTCGTCGACGCGGGCGACGGTCCAGCTCTTGCTCCAGTCGAAGTCGGGCTGCTCGCCACGGAAGAAGGTGTTGGCGAAGGCGAGCGCCCAGCGCAGGTGCTCGGCGTGGGCGGCGATGGTGCGGCCGCCGTGGGGCGGGGCGGCGGAGGCCTGGTCGGCGGTGAGATTTTCGAGGCAGGCCAGGATCGATGCGTCGGGCACGTTGTGGCTGATGAACCAGCTCGTCTCGCCGCCCTCGTACCCCTCGCGCAGCAGGGCCAACATTGCCTGCACGACGCGGTCTGTTTCAATGGTGTTGCTCATAAACATCGCCTATAAAGCCGCGACCGGTGGTCGCGGGGCAGCGGTGGCGATTCCCATCAACCACCAACCCCGCCCGGTCACCACGGCGCCCGGCCACTGCATTTACTGATCTCCGGGTCGATAAAGCGCGATGGCGGCATCGATGTAGGGTGGATAGAGCGAAGCGAAATCCACCATGCACGGTCGAGGATCACCGTAATCCGTGGTGGGTTTCGCTTCGCTCTACCCACCCTACATCCGGACGCGCCGCCCCTTCGTCATCCTGCGGCCAGTAACGTCACCGTACCGAGGTACATCGCTGACATTCGAACCGCCGCCGCCGATGCCCCGCGACCACCGGTCGCGGCTTTATGGCGCCGCCTAATCCCGCCGGCGCGGGGCGAACCAGGTCAAGGCGGCCGTCATGCCCAGGGCGAAGCCGATCGCCATCGTCACGAACAGCAGGACGATGCGCGGCATGGGGAGTTCCATCCAGAATATCTTGGTGTGGACCGTCTCCGTGTTCTGGATGATGACGATCAGCAGCAGCAGCGCGGCGATGCCGACGATCACGAGCTTGACGATCGTCTTGACGTCCATCGCGCGTTCGCGACGCGGCTCGATGCCCGATTCGTGTGTGCTCATGGCGGCTGCTTTCGTTGCGTCGTTGTTCCGGGGGGGGTAGAGCGACGCGAAACCCACGGGCGTGGCCTCTGTTGGCGAAGTTCGTGGTGGGTTTCGCTTCGCTCTGCCCACCCCACGACCGGCCCCGCTACTCGCCGGGAATGTAGCTCATCACGCCTTCCCAGGGGCTCGACGCGGTGGCGTAACGTTTCTTCGGAATCCGCCCGGCGAGGTACGCCAGCCGGCCCGCGTCCAGCGCGTGGCGCATGGCGTGGGCCATGGTCACCGGCTTGGACGCGTGGGCGATGCCGGTGTTCAGCAGCACGCCGTCGGCGCCCAGCTCCATGGCCAGGGTCACGTCGCTGGCGGTGCCGACGCCGGCGTCGACGATGACGGGGTAGTCGGCGTCGGCTTCCTTGAGGCGCTCGAGGATGAGCAGGATGTTCAGCGGGTTGAGGATGCCCTGGCCCGAACCGATGGGTGAGCCGGCGGGCATGACGCTGGTGGCGCCGGCGTCCTTGATCCGGCCGGCCATGATGGGATCGTCGCTGGTGTAGCAGAGGACCTTGAAGCCGTCGGCGACGAGTTCGCGGCAGGCGTCGAGCGTGCCGGAGGGGTCGGGCAGCAGGGTCTTCTTGTCGCCGAGCACCTCGAGCTTGACCCACTCCTTGCCCGCGTTGCCGAGTTGGTCGAGCAGCTCGCGGCCGAGGCGGGCGACGCGCACGGCGTCGTCGGCGGTGAAGCAGCCGGCGGTGTTGGGCAGGATCGTGTAGCGGTCGGTGTCGATGAACTCCAGCAGCGATCGGCCGCGGTCGTCGAGCAGGCGCTCGCGGCGGACGGCGACGGTGATGACCTCCGCGCCCGAGGCGTCGAGGGCCTGCTGCATGGTCTCGTAATCGGCGTACTTGCCCGTGCCGACGATCAGGCGCGAGCGCAGGCTGAGGTGCCCGAGCTTCAGCGGCGCGTCGACGGCGTCGGCCGGCGGATTCGCGGGGGTGTCGGGGGGGGCAGTGCTCATATCGGACTCGATTCGCGTTGCGTCAGCCGCCACCAACGAGCGTGACCAGCTCCAGCCGGTCGCCGTCGCTGAGGCGGGTGGTGGCGTGGGCCTTTCTGGGCACGAGCTCCTGGTTGAGCTCGACGGCCACG
>SKPT01000459.1 GCA_007119405.1 Phycisphaeraceae bacterium | reverse complement strand
CCACGAGCTGGCGCACGTGCGGCGGCACCACATGTTCTGGCTGCTGGCCGCGGCCCTGGGCTCGCTGGGGCTGCTGGAGCTGGGCTACCTGCTGCTGTTCAGCGCCATCGCCGGCGTGCTGCCGGAGCCGGGGAGCCAGGCGCCGATGATCGTGCAGGCGGGCTGGCTGGGCGAGCTGGGGGCGATGCTGGCCTGGCTGGCGAGCCCGCAGACGGTGCTGGGCATGACGGTCGGCGCGGCGGTGGTGACGTGGATCGGCGTGTTCGGGTGGGTCTCGCGGCGGATTGAGCGGCAGGCGGACACCTTTGCGGTCCAGCACCTGGCGGGCGAGAAGCCTGAGCCGGCGCGCAACGCGGCCGGCCACGTGCTCGTCGACGCCGAGAGCGTGCAGACGATGGTCGCGGCCCTGCAGGCGGTGGCGGACCTGAACCACATCCCGCCGGGGCGACGGAGCTGGCGCCACGGGTCGATCGCCTGGCGGCAGCGCTACCTGCGCCGGCTGGTGGGCCAGCGCGTGGATCGGCTGGCGATCGATCGGCAGATGCGCTGGATCAAGCTCGCGTCGGCGGCGGCGCTGCTGGTGGTGGCGGGGGTGTATGCGATGATCGGGATGTAAGACGTGACACGGACTGTCTTGTTCCTAATCCTAATCCTAATCCTGATTCCTGATCCTTAATCCTCCGTTTGTCCTCAGAAATCCCGCCCTTCGCTCGCGGACTCGCTCAGGACGGGCGTTAACGAATGGGCGCGAATGTCCGCTCCGTGAACACCCGTCCGGAGCGCAGCGAAGGGCGGGATTGCACAGGAACCCAGAGTATCAGGAACCAGGATCAGGATCAGGATCAGGATTAGGATTAGGAGATTCATCGGTGTGCATCCGTGTGCATCGGTGGTTCCACTCGGCGCAGCGAGATCCGACACATGCGATTCATCAAGATGCACGGGCTGGGCAACGATTATGTCTACGTCAACGGCTTCGAGGAGTCGGTCGATGACCCGGCCGGGCTTGCTCCGCGTATCGCCGACCGTCACTTCGGCGTCGGCGGCGACGGGCTGATCCTCGTGCTGCCGCCGGAGCCGGGCATTGACGCCGACGTGCGCATGCGGATGTTCAACGCCGACGGCTCGGAGGCGGAGATGTGCGGCAACGGGGTGCGCTGCGTGTGCAAGCTGGCGCACGATGACGGCATTACCGAGGCCAACCCCATGCGCGTGCAGACGGGGGCGGGCGTGCTGAGCCTGCGCTACGAGCTGGGGGACGATGGCAAGGTGAGCATGGTGACGGTGAACATGGGCCGGCCCGTGCTCGAGCCGGCCGACGTGCCCGTGGACGTGAGCCAGCTCGTGGCCAGCGGTCAGGCGTCGACGTTCGACGTGGAGGTGCTCGACGCCGGCCTGCGCGTCACGGCGACGTTCGTGTCGATGGGCAACCCCCACGCGTGCATCTTCGTGCCCGATGCGGCCGAGATCGACCTGGCCAGCGTCGGCCCGCTGCTGGAGCGCCACCCGGCGTTTCCCAACCGCATGAATGTGCACTTCGTCCAGGTTCACGGCCGGTACGAGGTGACGATGCGCACGTGGGAGCGGGGCAGCGGGATGACGCTGGCGTGCGGGACGGGCGCCAGCGCGGTGTGCGTGGCGGGGGTGCTGACGGGGCGGACGGATCGGACGATCACGGCTCATCTGCCGGGCGGTGACCTGCACCTGGCCTGGCACGACGAGGCGGCGGGGGGGCACGTGGACATGACCGGCCCGGCGACGGAGGTGTTCCGGGGCCAGTGGTAGGGGGGTTGGGGATCGGGGATCCGCGCAAGCTGCGGCGGTGGTTGACCGGGGGTGTGGCAACCGGATAACCTACTCCGCTCGACACCACTGGCCGGGGAGGTGGCGTGACCGGCGCGGGTGTGCCGGGGCGGGGAGTGGCGGGGCCGCGTCCTTGCTGCACAAGTGACGATTCCCACCTGGTTTGTGCCTCTGACTCAGGCTGAGCCGTGAGCCTCAAATACGAACGCGTGAAGAAGGCGGACCTGGATCTGCCGGCCCCGCTGCGCTGGCTGACGAGGGCGTTCAGCTCCATCACGCTGGCGGTGATTCTGCTGTCGCTGGTGTGCCTGTACGGCGTGGTCGGGTCGGTGCCGGTGTTCATGCTGGTGCTGGGGCTGCTGTACGTGGGGGCGTTCGCGGTGACGGTGGGGCCGGCGGCGCTGGCGGGGCTGTTCGTGATGCGCGGGCTGGACGTGCTGCCGACCCTGGTGCGGGTGGCGATCAGCCTGGCGCTGCTGGCCGGGGCGGGCTACGTGGCGGTGGAGCTTTGCTACCTCGCCTACGAGTGGGCCCACGCGAATCCGGTGCTGGCCGAGTACCGTGCGACCGTCCTCTACCGCCTGCCGGCGCTGGAGATGACGGAGCTGGAGTTCTACGCCTGGTGGCCGATGCAGTTGCTGCTGATCCTGTTCGTGCTGAACATGGTCTGGGCGACGATCCGGCGGATCGAGTTCAGCTTCGTGAACATCGGCGTGCTGACGGTGCACAGCGGGATCGTGGTGATCGCCGTCGGGTCGATTCTGTACGGCCACTTCAAGGTCGAGGGGGACACGATTCTCTGGCGGCGGGACCTGGGCGGGACGTTCGAGAGCGTGTTCTACGACGCGACGCGGCCGGCGCTGTTCGTGGAGGTGGGCGACCGGGAGACGATGTTCGCGCTGGGCGAGCTGCCGCGCTACAACGACTACGAGCTGGGCGAGCTGGACATCCGCCTGCACGAGCGCGCGGGGTTTGCCGAGGAGTTCGGCGACAACGTGCGCATGAGCATCCCGGGGTTCATCGCCTACGGGGACCTGACGACGAGCTGGCGGCCGATCCACAACGCCTTCGACCGCATGTCGGCACTGGAGGCGGCGCCGGGGCTGCCGGTGGCGCAGGGCGAGCGCGACGGGCCGGGCATGGCGCAGCGGATGCTGGTGGCGGGCCGGCCGGCGGACCGGGTGCTCGAGGGCGATCGCTGGGCGATCGAGTATCTCGTGGAGCCGGATGAGCGCCGGCTGCGTGATCTTCAGGCCGAGTTTCCGGGCCCGCACGGGTTGGTGGTGGAGCTGCCCGAGCACGATTTCCGCGAGGTGTACGCGATCGAGCCGGGCATGCGCATCGAGGCGGGCGAGACGGGGTACACGTTCACGGTCAACGAGATCGGGCCCTACGACATGCCCTTCATGAGCGAGGGCTACGAGGGGGCGACCGACACGCGGGCGGTGGTGCACGTGCACACGCCGTCGGGCGAGCACTTCACGCGCATCGTGCTGCATCGCTACCCGGAGCGGTCGCAGGACTTCGTGCCGCATGACGATGACGATTACGACGGCGGGGGACATGGCGCGCATGGGCCGGCCCTGGGCGATCGGCGCGAGCCGGACCCGTCGGTGCATCTGGCGTACCTGGATAACACGCGCGTGCAGTACCACGTGGTGGAGCTGGGCGAGGACGTGGAGGCGGGGGAGGTTTTTGAGGTTGAGACCGGTGAACCGTTCGAGGGTGATCCCGACCTTCGCTCGCGGACTCGCTCAGGTGGGGCGTTGGGAGAAGGGGTGGAGCCGGATGGCGGGTTGGACGTGATTGTGCGTTTGCCGGGGATGGCGGGGATGTATGCGCGGGTGCGTGATGGGCGGTTGCGCTTGCCGGAGGACCCTGCGGGGATGCACTGGCTGCACCTGGGTGAGCCGGGCACGCTGGCGGGGCGGATCGCCGAGCCGGTGGCGGTGCCGCGTGCCCGGCGGGACCCGTCGGACGAGGGCACGCATATCAATGCGCTGCTGCCGGTGCTCATCGAGGTGGACAACGTCGAGGGGCACAGCGGCACGTGGCGTCGGCTGGTGTGGATGCGGCACATGCGCTACCCCAAGTACCCGGACGCGGTGCATCGGCCGGTGCACGTTGACGTGCCGGGGCTGGGCACGATGCGCCTGGCGTTCAGCCGGCAGCGCTACGACCTGCCGTTTGCCGTGGCGCTGGACGACTTCGAGATGCAGCCTTACCCCGGCTCGGACATTCCGCGGGATTTCGTGGCGTACCTGAGCATCGCGGACCTCGACGGCGACGGGCTGATGCACCGTCAGCCGGAGCAGTATCGGGTGCACATGAACAACCCGATCACGTACCGGGCGGGCTGGGCGCCGGTGGGGATGGGCCGGATCAAGGTCAGCCAGGTGGCGTGGGACCCGCCGGCGCCCGACGAGGCGCAGGCCGACGCCCGCGACGCCGAGGGGCGGCTGATCAACCAGCAGCGCTTCACCATTCTGGGCATCGGCAACAACGTCGGTATCCAGATGATCTTCGTGGGCTCGTGCATGGTGGTGCTGGGGATCCCGTGGGCGTTCTACATCAAGCCGGTGCTGGTGCGGCGGCAGAGGGACAGGCTCACGCGGGGGCTTGGCGCCCGGGAGGAGCCATGGACCGGGTTTTCATCTGGTGCTGATGGTGTGGTGATGGACGCTGCTTCGGGCGTGTCGGGCAACGGCCGCGCCGATGGCGACGCCCCGGCCGAGCGTGTTGAGGACGAGGTCACGGTTTCACGATGAGCAACGAGGCAGCGATGAGCGTGGTGGACAATCGTTTGGGACAGGGTGACTCAGCGGGCGGCACCGGCGGGCTGCCCGTGCCGGGTGCCACTGGCGGCTTGTCCGCCAGTGCCTCGGTGCCGGCCGGTGCGCCGGGTGCCACTGACAAGCGGAGTCCGCGGAGCTTGTCAGTGCGGATCGCTCGATGGTGGGTGCCACGGCTTGTCCCGAAGGGCAAGCCGTGCGCCTTGCGCCCATCGCACGGCTTGCCCTTCGGGACAAGCCGTGGCACCCGAT